>NZ_JANQDJ010000035.1:0-35662 GCF_029891685.1 Umezakia ovalisporum Ak1311
GTCCCACTGGTCCACAAGGTCCCACTGGTCCACAGGGTCCCACTGGTCAACAAGGTCCTACTGGTCCACAGGGTCCCACTGGTCCACAAGGACAACCAGGAACAGACGGACAACCAGGCGCTCCCGGTCAACAAGGTCCTACTGGTCCACAGGGTCCCACTGGTCCACAGGGTCCCACTGGTCCACAAGGTCCTCCTGGTCAACAAGGTCCTACTGGTCCACAGGGTCCTACTGGTCCACAGGGTCCACAGGGACAACCAGGAACAGACGGACAATCGGATACTGTAACTATCACCGACCCCACCGGAAGAACTCTACAGCAACCCTTTGATACAGTCTTTAAATTCTCTGTCACAGGTGCAAGCCCCTCATCTCAGGTGCTAGAGGTTGTGTTTGCGGACGGTAAAACTCAAAGTATTCTTACCACTCTCGGTGATGGGTCTGGGCTACCTTTTGGTATGGATTCTATCCTTAACAATCTCCAGTCAGGCCTCATTAATAATGTCTCCGTCACGAATGGTAATGTGAACACGTTCCAATTGCGTCAGATGGGAACTGGTGCTATTACTCCCTTAACGATTGGTGAGGTGAGAGCTAATGGTTTCACCCTGACTGGTGGTGGCTTCAACATTAATGCAGGGGTTCTGGGCAGTACGGATACTTTACAAATCTTTACTAGGAAGATTGAAGTTGGTGAAGAGAAGCCACTGGAAGCGATTAGCCTCAACAACCTAGATACTTCTACTGTGACTGGAGACAGAATCACTGTACGGGTGAATGCTACCCTGTACCGGGAAGCTTCTTTTGACAATGTAGTGGGCTTCTATTTGGCGGACAGAACTACAGGGGCGGTGGTTGATAGACTAACTGGTAACAGTATCGCTGGACTAGGCAACAGCAACGACTATCTGAATGCCGTGCGTAACAATGCCTTGGTCACTGGTACGGTTGCCAATAACCAAACCACAAATTTAAGCAGCACCTTTGAACTTAGCTCTAACCTTAACTTGTCAAATTATGTACTGCTGCCATTCCTAGTGGCAAATGGTGGTCTCAACTCGGTGAGAACTGATGACTTTAGTAACTTATTTGTCACCAGTATCGGCACTAATGTTTCAAAGAGCGACCAGATACAGTTGTTGGGCAATAATGTCTTTGGCTTTGAAGATTTAGCCGGCGGCGGTGACAACGACTTTGATGACGTAATCATTCAGGTTCGAGGAATAAGCCTGGTATAAATTAGCTACCTATGACAGCAGGTCTGGGCCTACCTCTTTTGAGATGGTAGACCTGCTAACTAAGTGAAAATAATTAAAAATATAGATACCCGACTAGTCGGGTATCTATTTGTAAGAACACTTTGAGGTGAAGTTTTTCAACCTCATCACCTGCTATCTCTGTAAGAAATTAAAACTGTAACCAATACCGACGGCAAGAACTGAGCCAGATTCACTATTATTTAGAGCATCCCCATAGATGACAGCCACACTCAATGGTATAGTTTGAACAGGAATAAAAGAAGCCCCCAAATTCAGCCCGCGACCGCTCCAAGCTGAACTTACGGCTATTTGGGGATGTACTTGGATGCCCGCCCCTGCAATTACCCCCACCCCGGAGTTGGAGTTAGAAAAGAAGGGAGCGCCGCCTAGTCCCAGAGACAGGGTGACAGGTAAAGAATTATTGCGGTCTTGAGGTCTTAAAACGCGATATGCACTAACTACACCATAAACACTGGAGGGGTATGTTCCCCCGGCATCGTTACCATAGTTAGCAAGGTTATTCCAGCCTACAGCTGCTGCTACTTGAGTAGTGCTGTTGGAAAATAAGGAGCGATGTACTTTGGCATCAAAGGAACCATTTTGGGCGAAGCTTCTAATACTGAGGTTGTTGTAAATTACCTCTAAGCCCAGGGATTGTCTGGAGTTACCCAGGCCAAACCCAAGGGATGTACCTCCGTCAGTTTCTGGTCTGACGTTATCAGAGGTTGACCCAGCAAGGCTAAGAAACATATCTCCCCAACTAGCACCAAAAGCGGTGGGAATTCCAGCCGAGGCGGAAGGGGAATAGACCCGGCGCTGAATTACATCAAAAATAGGGGTAACTCTCAACTCTTGGCGCAGTTGGTCAACAGACCTTTCTGGTGTTAGCTGCTTGGGCGCTACACTTTCTCCTAACAGTATCTGTGCGGACTCCTGTGTTACTTGGGAAGAAATCACCCCAGACTCAGAGGTTACTTCTTCTACCGTGACCGTGGGAGGTACATCAGGTAACCGACCATGACTAGCAGTAGCTAAAAATGCTAAACTTCCTAAACTCAGACCCAGGGATCTGAAAAACCATAACTGCTCACCTACCATGTAGCTCCTCACTTTAGGGGTTTGAGTTGTTTGATTGATACTTCACCCTATAATTTTACACTGTGGTAGGTATGATTGCTACTGCACTACCATAATTACACTTAGATATCAAGGGGATTGTTCTAGATACTGCTGGTAACCTAACTGTTGTAGTTTTACTTGCTTCTCCATGACTAATGCAGCTAGAGTTTGCCGATATTGCTGAACTTGAGCCATTAATTGTGGCTGGTGGGTAGCGAGGATTTGTACTGCTAAAATTCCGGCATTTTTGGCGTTGCCTATGGCTACTGTGGCCACTGGGATACCAGCAGGCATCTGTACTATAGAATAAAGTGAATCAACTCCTTGTAAGTTGCGGGTAGGGATGGGAACACCAATTACAGGCAAGGGCGTTAAAGATGCTACCATGCCTGGAAGATGGGCTGCACCCCCAGCACCGGCAATAATTACTTGAATACCTCTAGGGTGAGCTGTTTGGGCATATTCAACCATGCGTTCTGGGGTACGATGGGCAGAAACGATGGCTACTTCAGTTTCTATACCAAATTCTCCACATATCGCGATCGCATTTTTCATGGTGGGCAGGTCGGAATCGCTACCCATGATAATACCAATTAGAGGAGCCATATAATCAAATAATTAGTGGTAATTTTGAGTGAAGAATTAATTGCTTTGACACCAGAAGTGTTAAATCCTGCAATAAAAATTTACAATTTTTCCGTTTTACCCAGATAAAGTTCATTGTCTATTAAGAATGGAGTCATTAATTGCTCAAATTTTGTATCACTAACGCACAAATTGGACAGTCAACAGTCAACATTTCCGCTTTGACACTTGATTAGTGTATCAAAGATTGTTTTACCCCACCTTCCCCGTTCCCTTATTACCTATTATGAACACAGAGGAATTTTTACTTCCAGAGGTGAAGAATATAATCAACGGGCGAGTCCCTGGTCATGAAGGTTTACAACGCATCTGTGTTAACTCTCAAGGGGTAGTTGAGGAAATCACTCCTATGAGCCTGGGATTTTCTAGTTGCGAGTCTTCACTAGATGTTGCTGGCGATTGGATTTCTCTAGGTGGTGTTGATTTACAGATTAATGGGGCTTTAGGGTTAGCTTTTACGGAATTATCCCGGGATAATTCCCATCTACTGCCCAAGATATCTCTTTTTTTAGAAGATATGGGTATAGATGCATATTTACCAACTTTAGTGACTACATCAGTGGAAAATATACAGCGATCGCTCGGCATAATCGCTGATTTTACCACTACCCAAAGAGCAGGTGCGAAGATACTGGGAGTACATTTAGAAGGCCCATTTTTAAACTACCACAAGCGCGGGGCACACCCAGAAGAGTATTTATTGCCGCTGACGATTGTGCAAGTCGAAAGAGTTTTGGGCGATTATGCCCATGTTGTGAAAGTGATCACCTTAGCCCCAGAATTAGACACTACAAAGGAAGTAATACCATATTTGCGTTCTTTGGGCATAATTGTGAGTTTAGGCCATTCCCAGGCCACGGCGGCCCAAGGACAAACAGCTTTTCAACTGGGGGCAACAATGGTCACCCATGCTTTTAACGCCATGCCTCCATTACATCACCGAGAACCAGGATTATTAGGTGCAGCAATTACCCATCCCCATGTGATGTGTGGTGTGATTGCTGACGGTGAACACATTACACCCATGATGTTAGAGATTCTACTGCGAGCCAGGCACCAAGGGCTATTTCTAGTGAGTGATGCCCTTGCACCTCTGGGGCTACCCGATGGGGTGTATCCCTGGGACAATCGTTACATTGAAGTTAAAAATGGTACAGCACGATTACCGGATGGTACTTTATCAGGGACAACTTTACCCTTGTTGGTGGGGGTACAAAATTTAGTCAAGTGGGGAATTTGTAATGTGGAGACAGCCATATCCTTAGCCACAAATGCACCTAGACAAGCGATGAATTTACCAGGAATTATTTCTCATCCAGCGGCCAATTTATTACGTTGGCATGAGGATGAAAGTGCAGGAAATTTAACCTGGCAAAGATTATTTACTTGAATTGACAATCAACAATTAAATAACCGCAACACAGACACATATTCTTTAAAGATGAGCCTCTCCCAATAAAACAATAGAACCTGTTAGTTCTTCAATTACTTGAGTTGTAACTTCACTTACAGCTAAACCACCTGTGGTACGATAACGGACAGAACGTAACACGGCTAAATCGAAGGCTTGAGCTTGGCGAACTATGGTTTTAGCAACATCGTCGTCTCTAATAATTTGAATATTTGTATTCACCTGTAACTTACTTTTAGCAACAATTTCAGACAATTGAGTTGTAAATTGTTCTACTAAATGGGAAGGGGTTTTGTAATTAAACACGTGTAATAGTACAACCTCAGCCTTATTGACATCAGCCAACATTTCTGCAAACCGCCAAGCGCTGATGGTTTGAGGTCTTAAATCTCCAATGGGGACAATAATTCTCGCGATGGTTTTCGGGCTACTGATTAAGCGTGTTACTGCTACTGGACAGTGGGAAGACCAGAAAACACTATCAATTACATTACCAAACAAGCGGGCGCGTAAACCAGTTGTTCGTGACCAACCCATAACTATTAAACTAGCATTTTGTTCTCGACTGGTGCGGCTAATTGCCAATGCAATATCATCATCAATACGAATTGCCGTTGACACTTGCACATTAAATTCTTGACTGATTTCTTCAGCCATTTTTAATCTTTGCTGACTTTGCTTTAGTGATATTGCTAATTGTGGGTCATCCATGTGAACATGGGCTTTGGTAATAGCTAAAGGCAAAATTCGTCCAGATTGATGTTGAGCTATTAAGGCTGCCATTTCTATGAGGTAGCGCTGAGTTTGGGGGTTATATATTGGTACTGCTACAGTGAAGGTATCCTGAGTTCTCTCTGGTGGTTGACCATCATAACTTTCCCACCAAGTTGTTGAAAAATTCTCTGTTTCTAAATCTGTTTGGTGCATTTGTAATAACGCGGCAAATCTAGCTGTAATTAATGGACCCATTATGGAAGTAACTACCATGAGGACAATTACACTATTTAAAACACTCTCACTAATTAGCCTTTCACCAGCAGGATTTAAGCTTTGATAAGCGACCAATGCTGCGGCTAATGTAGCAGCTACTTGTGGTAGTGACAAGGACCACATTGTCAACATTTGTGGATTGTTGTAGCGGTAAATGAGCTTGGCTAAAAATGCTGCTATAAATTTACTGAGAACCAAAGCCGCTACAATTACTACTGTTAGGGATATTGAACTAAGAGTTTTGATAAATGCAGGAATATTAATTAGCAGTCCCATATCTACAAAAAAACAAGGGATAAATAAGACGCTACCAATAAACTCAATTTTTTCTTTAACCGGGCTACGTCCCACCACATCATTGACTGCCAAACCGGCTAAAAATGCACCAACAATTTTTTCAACTCCAACTATCTGCGCTCCTACTGATGCTAAAAATAAAGCCAGTAAAATAAATAAAAATTGGTTACTTTGTTCATCTCCAGAACGGCGAAAAAATTCTTTACCAGCCCAATCAAAGCCAAACAGTACAATCAGAGAGTAAAATGCTAATCCACCCAACAAACTTGCTAAACTCATTGGTGAGAATTCTCCTCCATGAATTCCCACACAAATTGCCAATACTAGCAAAGCAGCTGTGTCAGTAAAAATTGTTGCACCTACTGTCACTGTCACAGCTTCATTCATCACGACTCCCAAACGACTGACAATGGGATAAGCTAAGAGGGTATGGGAGGCTAGTAAAGAACCTATTAGGATGGAAGCATTCCACCCAAAATTAAATAATTGTCCCACAAATATCCCAGCAATGAATGGCACTAAAAATGTAAGTATTCCAAATACAATTGAACGATTTTTAGTTTTGTAAAACTGTTTTAAATCAATTTCTAACCCGGCGACAAACATTAAGTAAACTTTGCCTATATCTGAAAGCAGACTGACAGTTTCTGAATCAGAATTTAAAAGTTTTAGCCCATTTGGCCCTAGGACTATACCTGCTACTAGTAACCCTACTAATCCAGGTAGTCGCAGTCGCTCAAATATAGGAGGTACAGTAAAAATAACTGTCAGGAGAATTGTAAATTGAATGATGGGACTTTCAGTTAATAAGTTAGATGCCATTGGTATTTATAGTATTTTAAACTTTGATTAGGAAATCAAATCTATATATAGAGTGTACACGGATTTAGTAATTTATAGAAAAGCAACTCTCATAAACTAAGCAATACCATTGTACTTTATAAGTATACAGTAATCAGGAGTCATTAAAAACTAGAGGCAAAGCAAAAACTGAGGTTTAGTCACTGAAATGAATGGGAAATCAGTAATCTGGATAAAAATCACTAGTAAATGTTGATTTATATCCTAGACAGGGGTTGATATGAGTTGAAGGAGTGAAAAATTCGGTTT
Organism: Umezakia ovalisporum Ak1311; assembly: GCF_029891685.1. Lineage (NCBI taxonomy): Bacteria > Bacillati > Cyanobacteriota > Cyanophyceae > Nostocales > Nodulariaceae > Umezakia > Umezakia ovalisporum. The sequence continues at coordinate 6,832 of NZ_JANQDJ010000035.1, forward strand.
CATTTGTTCAAGTAACCAACAACCTGGAAAATCAATTATTATCAGAAGTGTTGAATCCTGCAATAAAAATTTACAATTTTTGCGTTTTACCCAGATAAAGTTCATTGTCTATTAAGAATAGAGTCATTTGAGAATAGAGTCATTAATTGCTCAAATTTTGTATCACCGACGCACAACTTGGACAGTCAACAGTCAACAGTCAACACTCAACAGTCAACAATTATTATCTGTAATTAGTTACTATGCCGGAAGTGAGACCAGAAAGTAGTAAAAAAAATATGTCTGATTATTCTTGACCCTTGCTATTAATGATAATTTTAACCATGGGGAACACTTAAAAATTTTACTTTATGAAGGTAGCTGACGATAAAACGATTGTTCGGGAGTATTTTAATTCCACAGGGTTTGACCGATGGCGGCGAATTTATGGCGATGGTGAAGTCAACAAAGTCCAGTTAGATATCCGCAACGGACACCAGCAAACTGTAGATACAGTGATTGGCTGGCTCAAAGATGATGGTAATTTACCACAATTATCAATCTGCGATGCTGGATGTGGTGTGGGTAGTTTGAGTATCCCCTTGGCCGCAGATGGTGCTAAAGTCTATGCCAGCGATATTTCTGAGAAAATGGTGACAGAAGCTAAGGATAGAGCCTTACAAGCCTTGGGAAATTCTGAAAATACCATTTTCGCCGTACAGGATTTAGAATCCTTGGGTGGTAGCTACCACACAGTTATTTGCTTGGATGTTCTGATTCATTACCCCCAGGAAAAAGTCGAAGAGATGATTTCTCATCTTTGCTCTTTAGCAAAGTCAAGGGTAATTATGAGTTTTGCTCCCAAGACCTGGGCTTTGACTATACTGAAGAAAATCGGTAGTTTTTTTCCTGGACCAAGTAAAGCAACCCGCGCTTATCTTCACCGGGAGGCTGATGTGGTGAAAATCCTGGAAAATAACGGCTTCTCAGTGCAACGCCAAGGGATGACTAAGACTAGTTTTTATTACTCGCGTTTACTAGAAGCTACGCGGAAATAAAGTTAAAATTGCGGCAAAGATTATTTTAATAATCTTTGCCGCAATTCCTTTTTTAATGGAAGCTTTTGCCAAGTAAAGCTAAAATCGCAAGCAAGGTTTAAAGTCTGATGTGAAACTATGAAGACTCCTGAAAAATTGGCTGCGGGTTGGCTATTAACACTGGCGTTCATGTTTTTGACACTATCAGTTTCAGCAACACTTGAGAAAAAATCTATGCTCAAGGCGATTTACCCAGAATACAAAGAGGCTTTAGCAGAAGAATTTATCAATCAACCTGCTCTTTATATGCTAGATAATACTGCTAAAAATGGTTTAATTTTTGGCATTCCTACAATGTTGTTGGGCGGTTGGATGAGCTTAGGGTTGTATCGTCAAAGCAAGGATGAGAAGAAAGCACTTGAGCAAAAAATAAGCGATGGCTTACAATCTAGTTTTTATAAAATGCTGCAAGAAAATAACGGGAGGGTTACTGTTTTAGGCTTGGCGATGAATTCTCAATTACCAGCAGCTAAAGCACAAGAATATTTAGACATGAAAGCTAAAGAATTCAATGCTGATTTTCAGGTCAGCGAAAAAGGTGGAGTATCATATCATTTTGACATCTAGAATCTATCCTGATTAGGAATGGCACAAATTTTTGTCAGCCTAGCTGCTGTTTTAGGCGGTTTATCCGTGGCCGCAGGCGCTTTTGCTTCTCATGCCTTGCGCTTAAAAGTTAGTGAGCAATCGCTGGAAATTTTTGATATTGCTGCTCGCTACCAAATGTACCACGCTTTAGCACTGTTGTTAGTAGGTTTACTAATTAGTCGTACAGCATCACCTCAACCAATTTTAGTTGCCAGTGGATGGTCATTTGTGCTTGGCACTACCATTTTTTCTGGTAGTTTGTACGCACTGAGTCTAACTGGTTGGAAATACTTGGGTGCAATTACGCCTTTAGGTGGTGTAGCTTTTCTTGTGGGTTGGGGTGCTTTGGCTGTTGCTGGTTGGGGTTTGGAGTTTTGACAATTCCAAGCCCAGAAGCAGGAGGAATGGGAGGATGTAAAAACCCTCCCAAATGGTTGTTAGCTTTGTCGAGGAAGTTTCACAAAATAAGTGCGCTTTGTTAATCTGCGCCTTCAATGGGTGCAAAACCTTGGCGTTGGATGTTTTCTGTCACTGTACGCGGTTCTAGAAATTGCAAGAGATAATCGGGGCCTCCGGCTTTGGAACCTACACCAGAAAGTTTGAAGCCGCCAAAGGGTTGTCTAGCGACGATTGCACCTGTAATGTTACGGTTAATGTACACATTCCCAACTTCAAAATCTGTCTGTACTTGTTGAATGTGGGAAGGTGTTCGAGAATAAAGTCCTCCAGTTAAGGCGTAGTTAGTATTGTTGGCTACTGCTAGGGCTGTTGCAAAATCTTTTACTTTAATTACCGCCAACACCGGGCCAAAAATTTCTTGTTGGGCAATGGTGGCATTAGGTGGTACTTCAGTAAAGATGACTGGGCCGATATAATACCCTTGTTCGGGTGCTGTTAGTTCCAAAGCCACTTGCGCTTCTGTCTTGCCTTTTTCAATATACTCCATGATGCGATGGCGGGCTTTAGCGTCAATTACTGGCCCGACTTGGGTGCTTGGTAACTCCGCTGGGCCAATATTTAAGGATTTTGTCGCTTCTACCAACCGCGCCACGAAAGCATCATATATGGGTTCCAATACAATTACTCGGGAACAAGCAGAACATTTTTGTCCACTGTAACCAAAGGCTGACTGTACCACTCCCACAACTGCTTGGTCTAAATCAGCGCTTTCATCGACAATAATGGCATTTTTACCGCCCATTTCGGCAATTACCCGCTTCATGTGCTTTTGTCCAGGTTTCAGGGTTGCTGCTTCTGCATAAATGCGACAACCAACTTCCTGAGAACCGGTAAAGGCAATGATATGGGTATCAGCATGATTTACCAAGTAAGCACCAACTTGGGAACCCTTGCCAAGAATGTACTGAAATACACCTTTAGGGATACCAGCCTCTAATAAAATTTCTGTGAATTTAGCAGTAATTACAGAAGATGGCTCCGCAGGTTTGAGCAAAGTACAGTTACCGGCAACCAAAGCTGCTACAGTCATACCACAGGCGATGGCTAAGGGAAAATTCCAAGGAGAAATTACTACAGCAATTCCTCGTGGTTGGTAAATATAGCGATTGGTCTCACCTGCTAAGTCATAGTTTACACCTTTGTCTAGCCGTTCCATTTCCTCGGCATAGTAGCGACAAAAATCTATGGCCTCAGAAACCTCTGCATCTGCTTCCTTAACTGGTTTTCCCACTTCCAAAACAATCCATGCTGCAAGTTCACACCGGCGTTCTTCCATCAATTCAGCAGCTTTTCGCAGAACACCGGCGCGTTGCTTGACAGGTGTTTTTCTCCAAGCGGGAAACGCGGCCTTAGCAGCTTGCATGGCCTGTTCCGCCTGTTCGAGGCTCATCAAGCCAACCTTACCAATAACCTCACTAAAATTAGCAGGATTGAGGGAATCAACAAACTGTGAAGTATTTACATACTCGCCATTTACCAAAGGTAGATAAGTTCTACCCAATTGTTGACGAACTGAGGCTAAAGCCTGAGCAGACCTGATTGTTGCTTTTTCTTTTGCATAATCTGTATCCGCAGCACCGAAGAATCTTTCTTCTTTGCCCCTCTGGTTCTCTGGTTGAGACAGTGGCAAATTTGGCGGCGCTAACAACTCCTCAATGGGGCGATTTTCCAGATTTTGCCGTAAGAAAGAACTATTAGCGGTATTTTCCAACAAGCGTCGAATCAGATAAGCCATCCCCGGTAGCAACTCACCGTAAGGACAGTAAACTCGGACTCGATAACCCTTAGTAACCAAAGCCTTGGCTAACTTATCCCCCATCCCATATAACACTTGCATTTCAAAGTTACGACGAGGGACATTTAAACTTTCAGCTACGGCAATGGCCCGGGCTTGCGATCGCACATTATGGCTACCAATGGCAGCATAGACATATTGGTGATTTTCTAGCAATAACTGAGTAATGGTTTCAAAGTTTGCATCTGTGGCTGCTTTATGGTTATAAACTGGCTGGGGCCAATGTTTCTGTTGTGCTTTAATTGTTTCCTGGTCCCAATATGCGCCTTTGACTAAACGAATCGTCAGGGGATAACCGCGTTGTTGCAACCAAGAAATTAGCTTTTTAACGTCTTCTTCGCTATCACGCAGATATGCTTGGATTGTTACACCAATATCTGTACGTTGCCTAAATTCATCTTCTAGCAATAGTTTTTGCAGAATATTCAGGGTTAAATTTTTGTAGGCGTACTGTTCCATATCAAAATGCACAGCTGCGCCTAATTCTTTTGCCCGACGTAACAGAATGCGAATGCGATCACTGACTTTTTGTTCACTACCCTGGGGATCTAATGGGTCAAATTGAGAATAAAATGCTGTTAACTTGACAGAAACCTGCACTTGTGGGATTTTTTCTCCATCCGCTTCATCAATGGCTGGAATGACGGCCCAATTCTTTGATGCTTCCACCAATTGCTGCATTAATTCTAGATAGCGTTCTAGATAAAACTGCGCTTCTGTTTCGGTAATTACCGCTTCACCAAGTAAGTCAATGGTGAATGCCATTTTTTCTTTTCGCAGTCGTTCAACTGTTTTGATGACTTGTTTAATATTTTCGCCGGAAATATATTTATGGGCTAAGGTTTGTACAGCAGTAGAAACACTGTTAGCCGCAACTTGTCCTGGCATAGAATCAGGGTTAGCAAAGTTTAGCATCCCCTTTAAGGCTGATGGTAATTCTACAGACTCTTGACCTAAATATTCTTGTAAATGTGCCGCAATTTCTGATTGCTTTTGTAAAGCAGGTAGTGTGTCAATAAAACGAAATAGTTGCACCCGTAAACCAGGGTTACTCATTGCCCAAGCTAGTAATTTATCATCCCAGCGCATCTGATCCCGTAGGGAACCTAAAAAGGAACGATTTTCTTGGGTTTCTGAGAGAAGCTGTTTAGCAATTTCTTGAGTTTTAGCTTCGTAGGTGCTGGTTTGTACTTTTAATACCACTGATAACTCCTTATATAGGGACTGGGGGAATTAATTTTGGATTTGTGATTTTAGATTACACTCCAACCTCAAATCTAAAATTCATTATTTCCCCTTATTCATTGTGACTTTTTCATTTTGGTGCCACCATATATGGAACACGGGATAATTAAATTTTTTCCGGACAATTTTGGTAGAGGTTGTCAAACAGTATTACAATGCTGACTGTAAAGTAGCCAACACAAATCTGTACACCTCTGAAGAAGTATTTTTGCATAATCTGCTTAAATCTGGATTTTGGGAAAAATTCCTGTTTGTAATGGTAGTAAGTGTTATTGCTTACAGCAATAAAAGCAGTTAGCTCACTGGCTTTTAGCCGTGGGGAGTTGAAAAGGCAAAGACAAAGCCATTGCTTCGGGTACTGGGCTTTACGCAATGGCTATTTATGAACTTCAGGAGCAAATTTTCAATGCACAACCTTGAAGGAAAGGTGACTTTAGTTACAGGTGCTACACGGGGCATTGGCAAAGGAATTGCCATTGCTTTGGGTGAAGCAGGTGCAACTGTGTATGTTACGGGAAGAACTCTAGATAAAACTGATGCTAGTAATCAAATTTCTGGTACTCTGAATGACACCAAAGCCGCCGTTGAGGAAGCAGGTGGTATATGTATTCCCGTCCAAGTAGACCACAGCGACGACGAACAAGTGCGATGGCTGTTTCAACGCATCGAAAATGAGCAAAACGGACAACTTGATTTATTAGTTAATAATGTTTTTTCAGGGGTCCCTGGTTTAAGAGAAAATCAAGGAAAACGTTTTTGGGAGTGTGAACCTAGTTTTTGGGATGCTAACAACAACGTCGGTCTCCGCAGCCACTACGTCGCCAGCGTTTTCGCAGCGCAAATGATGGTTAAAAGACAACAAGGGTTGATTTGTACTATTTCTTCTTGGGGTGGTATGTCGCCAATTTTTAGTGTAGCCTACGGTGTTGGTAAAGCGGCCTGTGACCGATTAGCAGCTGATATGGCTAAAGAACTCAAGGCTAATAACATTGCTTCTGTATCCATGTGGCCGGGTATTGTTGGTACTGAGCAAATTTCTCAGCTAGCAGATGACATGGCGGGACAAAATGTCACTGACCAAGGAAATTCAGTAATTACTGAACGTTATAACTGGGAAACGCCGTTATTTACGGGGCGAGTAATTGCAGCCTTAACTGCTGATGCTCATGTGATGCTCCGGACAGGAAAAGTGCAGATTGTAGCTGAACTAGCTCAACAATATGGAATTGTAGATGAACAAGGTGATTGCCCAGGATCTCTACGTTCTCTTAAGTTCATTATCCCAGCAGCTCTACCCGCCCTGAGAAAATATTCGTCGCTGATACCAGATATAAAAATCCCGTGGTCGCTGTTACTGCTAACAATACTCAAATCACCTCAGATTTAATGCCAAAAAAAAATCTGCAAATTTAGTTCCTCAGTGTTCTCAGTGTCTCTGTGGTTCTTTTTTCCAGAACTGTGCCTGGGGAACCAACGGACACTATTGATTTTTCCATAAGTAAACGGGGGTTGAACAAGTGCTGTTTTCACCTTTCTCCTGCCTTCTATTAGAATAGTAATATTACTTATATTGTTATAAACATTAGACATCAGCAAGCAAGGGCTGATGAGGATAAAACAGTACCACAGCTTATGGTAGTTTTAAAGTTAAACTCATACATTGCAAGAGAACACTTTTATCCTCATGACTGGAGACCACAACCTTGGGAATAGAATTACGCAGTTTTGTATTTCTCGACAGCCTGCAACCTCAACATGCAGCCTACATGGGAACAGTAGCCCAAGGTTTCTTACCATTACCGGGAGATACATCACTGTGGGTTGAAATCTCTCCGGGTATTGAAATTAATCGAATTACGGATGTAGCACTCAAATCTGCTTCTGTTCGTCCAGGAGTGCAGGTGGTGGAGCGACTATATGGTTTATTAGAAATTCATTCTAGCTCTCAAGGAGAAACCCGGGCTGCTGGTCAAGCGATTTTGGCGACACTGGGAGTCAAACGGGAGGAATGTCTAAAACCACGTGTTGTTTCTAACCAAATTATTCGCAATATAGACGCTTATCAAACCCAATTAATCAATCGTACACGCAGAGGTCAGCTGCTGCTAGCAGGGCAAACACTATATGTATTAGAAGTTCAGCCGGCTACTTATGCTGCATTAGCTGCTAATGAAGCTGAGAAAGCAGCAGCGATTAATATTCTAGAAGTGCAAGCTGTAGGAAGTTTTGGACGATTATATTTAGGTGGATCAGAGCAGGACATTTTAGCAGGTGCAGCCGGAGCATTAGCAGCGATTGAAAATGTAGCTGGTCGAACAAATCCCCAGGGTGGGAGACAGGAGTAAAGGAGAGAACATGGCAAATCGAGAGCATCTGGCTTTACTCAAAGCAGGTGCAGTTCAATGGATGGAGTGGAGACAGGAACATCCCCAGATGACACCAGATATCAGCGCGGCGAACCTCACAGGAGACAACCTCAGAGGGGCAAACCTCCAAGATGTCAACTTAAATAAGGTGGATTTAAGTAGTGCTTTACTTGTGCGAGCTAACTTGAGTAGGGCTGACTTGAGCGGTGCAAAGCTGCACAAAGCCAAGCTGATAGAAGCTAATCTGAATGCAGCTAACTTGAGTGTGGCTAATTTGAGTGGTGCTACACTTACCCAGGCAAATTTGAGTCAGGCAAATCTCATTGGTGCTGACTTGAGTCAGGCTAATCTTCAAGGCGCTATTATGACTGAAGCTAACCTCATTGGAACTGACTTGAGGGAGGCCAACTTGAAAGATGCTGATTTGGCTAGGGCGCAGTTAATCAGGGCTAACCTTTGTTTTGCTAATTTGATAGCAGCTAACTTAATTGGTGCTGATTTAAGTGAAGCAAATTTGTACGAGGCGGATTTTATTGGGGCTTATTTTTATCAAGCTAATTTTTACAGAGCTAATTTAAACCAGGCTCACCTCAGTGGGGCATACTTGTTTCAAGCTAACTTCAGTGAAGCTAATTTGAGTGGTGCTAATTTAACATGGACTAACTTAACAAGAGCTAATTTGAAAGGTGCTAATCTTACCGGTGCTAATTTGAGAGGTGCTAATGTCACCGGTGCTGATTTGAGAGGTGCTAATCTTCAGGAAGCAATTATGCCGGATTTGTGTAGGTGTGATTAGCCAAAATTCACATTAATGCCATGAATTGATTCTCTCAATCAAACATCAATACCAAGATATGGAAATGTTTAAGGCGATCGCTATATTTAAGTTACATAAACAAAGCTTGATTATTGCCTGTTCCCCATTCCCTGTTCCCTTTTTGGCACACTCTATTAGAGGTTGGCTTTGATGGCAAAAAAAATTGCATTTGGTTGGTATGGTGGTAAGTACAGTCATTTAGACTGGCTTTTGCCATTGTTGCCCAAAACGACTCACTATTGCGAACCGTTTGGGGGTTCTGCAGCGGTGTTGTTAAACCGGGAGCCTGCACCTGTGGAAACCTATAATGATATTGATGGCCAGGTAGTCAACTTCTTTCGGGTGTTACGTGACCAAAAAGATGAACTTATCCAAGCTATTGGGTTAACACCATTTTCCCGTGAAGAATTTCACATTGCCATTAGCAATGATCACGAAGGTGTATCAGATTTAGAAAAAGCTAGACGATTTTTTGTCCGGGCGCGACAAGTAAGAACAGGGTTGGCACAAACCGCCAGTGTGGGACGATGGGCACATTGTAAACTCACTAGCAGGGCTGGAATGGCTGGTGCAGTTTCTCGGTGGCTCGGTAGTGTTGAGCATCTACCAGAAATTGTGCAACGGTTGCTGCGTGTGCAAATTGAAAACGACCAAGCAACTGATATTATTCAACGGTACGATAGTCCAGAAACTTTATTTTACTGTGATCCTCCGTACCCTCACGATTCCCGTGGGGATAGCAAAGCTTACGCTTATGAAATGACCGATGACGAACATCGACAATTGGCAGGGGTTTTGCGTTCAGTTAAGGGTAAGGTTGCCCTTTCAGGCTATGATTGTACGTTGATGCAGCAACTTTATGATGATTGGAACTGCATCAAAGCACCCCAGAAGCATTGCCATTCCGTCAAGGAGTTACGGCAAGAAATACTTTGGGTAAATTATGACTTGCCAATTTCCACCTTCACTATCCAAGAAATAGCTCCATGTCCACCACCCCACGAGCTATCCTTGATGTAGCCTTGCAAATAGCCGAAGCATCAAATCAAGCCCTTGTAACTGACCCCAGCATCGCTGAAAAAATCGATTATGTATCGCGCTATGTGGGTAATCGTGCTGTGGTTCGTTTGTTACTTGCCTGCTCTTTAGCAGCAATTCACCGTCCGGATGTTGATATCCGCAAGGTTTACGCAGAACAAGAAAGTGCTGTGACTCAACCTCTAAAAGAAGCTTTTTTGGCTTTGAGACAAGCTGCTGAAAGTGCAAGGGAGTTTTGAGGAGTCAACAGCTACTGGGTCTAGTTTCCACTTAACATAACGCCAAAGTCCCGGAAAAACCGTAAACCCCTTGTCATATTCAGGCAGAAACCAGACCCAGTATAAAATTTTAGTTTTAGACGGTGAGATTTTAAATCTTAGCGTCTGCCACGGTAAGGAACCGCACTGAGATAATCAATATCAAATGCAGAAAGCTTTTGAGCGTAGTTACCTTTGGCACCAACCGCTGCTGCCATATCCGCATATTTGCGTGGGTCGCCTTCGGATAAGCGTCTTTCTTGGAACTTGCGGGTGTAGAATTTCTCCAAGGTAAAGCGCCAATCAGTTTTAACTGTGCCCACTTTTTCTTGAAATTCTTCGCCGTAACGAGGTGTTACCAAGTTGTGAGGACGACCTTCCATGCGTTTGCGCTGGTAGGGTACGATAGTGTCGCCAAAGTTTTGGGTGTATTCTTCACTATCTACTAAAGCATCAACAAAGCCGCTGAAACCTTTGGTAGCAATCACGATTGACCAAGCAATTTGTTCGTCTTTGTTGTAGGACTCACGGCCTAAGATCCGCTTCAGGGTGATGTCTACTAAACGGTAGTTGTTGTTTGCCGAAACAACTAAACGATAAAACGCTTCAGACTTGGCTAAACCTCTGATGAAGTCGCGCACAGATAGAGAGCCGGTTTTGAGTTGAGATTCCAAAGCTTTTTGGCGGTTGAACTTGAGAATTTCATGTTCACTAAAAATTTGCCGATAGGCTGCCCAAATAATGCTTTGGATATCAGTGTAAGAGCTGACATCTTCCATTCGGTAGATGTATGGTGTGTCTTCATTTTGGTCAGCTATACCAAAACTTTTGACTCGGTGATTTTGAGTGGTTGGTTTGTATTGAAGTAATGGCAGAGACATACTGCGTTCTTCCTTTGATTAACAGGTAAACAAAAAGCTAACTGGCAAAACTGAAGGAGGTGGGAATCCTCAAACCCTCATTCGTACTTTATTTATTCTCCCGCATTATGTTAATACCAAGAGCTGATTGCCCAGCAATTTACTATTAACAAGAAACTTATTTCTGCGGTGACTCCTGGTAATGTAGCTAACAAGCAGCTATTTACCGCAAGGGAAAATTCGCCATCGCATTGATGGATAAAGGGGTACCTTGGAGGTTGGTATCTCTTGTCATGTTGGGAATTTGGATGTTTGCCAGGTTAACTGGTGTAAATTTCAGGGTCTTGATTTCGATAGAATTAGCTAATTCCATGAAGTTCTTGATATCTCCTGGTTTATAGCGCTGGTTTTCTAACTTATCACGCCAGTAGTTACCGTAGCGTGGTGTGACTAAATTAAAGGGTCTGTCTTTAAAACGTCGCCGTTGGTAGGGAACTATATTGTCGCCAAAGTTGGTTTGATATTCTTGAGAGTCTATTAAAGCATCAACAAAACCATCCCAGCCCAGGGTAGCTATTTTAATTGACCAAGCAATTTCTTCGTCTTTATTGTAGGATGCGCGACCTAAAAGCCGTTTCAGGGCAATTTCTACCAGACGATAGTTAGAATTAGTCTCTACTACCAAAGAGCGAAAGGCTTCGGATTTAGCCAAGCCCCGGATAAAGTCACGGACAGTAATGGCTTTATTTTTGAGTTGAGATTCTAAGTTGCTTTGGCGATAGAATTTGAGGATTTCATGTTCGCTTAATACTTGCCGATAGGCTGCCCAAATTAATTCTTGGACTTCGCTATTAAAAGCACAGTCTTCAATGCGGTAAATCCTGGGGCTATCTTCGTTGGGAACTTCGTAACCGGCAACCCGCTGGTTTTGAGAACTGGGTTTGTATTTTAGTAAAGGAATGGTCATGACAGTTGCCTACATCTGACTAGTTAAGTGAGGACTGATGTTTTAATTGGTGGGATTTTTGGGAATGTAACGATAAGGTAGAGCAACAGCTACAGGTTTTATGGTTGGTTGTGGTGTATCAGATGGGCGGGAGGTGTCGGGAATCTGCATATCTTTGATTTGGGAGGTAACTGTGGCTACTGTGCGTTGATAGTTACGTTCATTTGTGATCACTTTTCCGGCCATGTCCATGAAAGTGGCAGGAATTACCCGACGAACCTCTTGTTTGCTAGCACGGCCTGTGGTGCGGGCGGTATAGAAGGAACGACCACCGATAGATTGCAACATCATGCGATCGCGCCAGTATGAACCGTAGCGGGGATTGACTAAGTTAAAGGGTCTGTCTTTATAGCGACGGCGTTGGAAAGGTACAATGTCATCGCCAAAGTTTTGAAGATATTCTTCACCGTCCACCAAGGCATCAATAAAACCGTGTAATCCTTTGGTACCAATGACAATTGACCAAGCAATTTCTTCGTCTTTGTTGTAGGCGGCGCGTCCTAAAAACCGCTTTAAGGTAATATCCACTAAGCGGTAGTTGGTGTTGATGTCGGCTACTTGTGTCCGGTAAACTTCAGATTTACCCAATCCCCGGATAAAATCGCGGACGTTAATGGACTGATTTCGCAATTGAGATTCTAAAAATTTCTGGCGATTGCTTTGAATAATTAAGTGTTCGCTGAAAATTTGTCGATATGCTGCCCAAATAATCGCATCAATATCTGTATCTGAGGTAGCAGCAGTTAAGCGATATATTGTTGGTGTATCTTCGTTGGGTACCTCGTAACCTTCTACACGCTGATTTTGAGTGGTGAGTGGATAATTGAGCAATGGTATTGACATGTTTAGTTTTTCCTTTTTTTTATGATGTGTGAGCCAAAAATCCATCAGTAATGGCTAGGCGCACACGAGCACGAATTGCCTTTTCTTCATCAGTGGCTAGCACCTGGTTGAGTCTAGTGCGGATGGGATGTTGCAAATCAGGTATTTGAGCCAAGGCTTGTAAACCGACCACAGCAGCATAACGGATTGACCATTCTGAGTCTTGGGAAATTAACAGCAAGGTTTCTAAGGCCTTGTTCAACCCTGTTTCCCTGTGGGGAGACTTGAGTTTATGCCAGTGCAAGTTTCCCAATCCCTTGGCAGCAGCACGGCGAACACTGGGAGCAAAGTCTGTAGCTGCGGCTGTGATTAAAACGTCTAATGCACGGGGGTCGGCGATTGCTGCTAAGGTACGAATCGAATAAGCCCGTGCGCCATAGTTATAATCGTCTATTTGGGATAGCAATTGTGGCACTGCTATTTCTCCCATTTGTGTCAAGGTTTCCACCGCCACTGTAGCTGCGGTTGGGTTGTTATAACCAAACACTGCTATTAAGGTGGAAATGGCTGCGAAATCTTGGGCTGCTGCCAGGTTTTTTACTGCCGTCACCATTTTTTGTGGTGTATCTGCCAGGGCTACGGCACGGATTAATTCATCAGTCATCAGTCAACAGTCGCTAATTAATAATCAATAAGTCATTGGTTATTAATCATTAAACTCATGACTAATAACTAATGACTACAAAAGTGAATCCATCAAGTTCATTACTGCAATGGCATGATCACAGAGAGATAAAGCATCTAAGTTTTGGGTAAGTTGATGCTCTAGCAATCCTTTCAAAGCCATGAGTTTGAAGCTATTTTCAGCTTTAGTGCTGGCCATAGCCTCCGCTGCGGCCATGTAACCAATTGCACCCAAATCTGCTAGTACTAAGCGGCGCAACTTTAGATCGTCACTAGACAACATTGTTACCAATCTATCCCCATAAGTGGGGTCTTGTGTGAGTTGGTACATTGATCGAGCGGCGGCACAGCTGACTGCTGGTATTTCATGGTCTAAAAACGGTGAAATTAAAGAAATAGCCTCAGTTGCACCAATAGCTCCCAAGGCTTCTATTACCGCTTCATAGGGCTGGGTCAGATGAGGGCAACCGGGTACTTGCACGGCCATGGCCACACCTCCATGGAGCATTTTTATGAGTGCTGGTGCAGCAGTTTTGTTTCCCAGCTTTTGTAAGGACTGGGCTGCTGCTTCGCGGACATAAAAGTCAGAGCATTCTAAGCAATGAATTAAGCCTGGTATCGCTTTAGCATCACCTATTTTCCCCAATGCTCTGGCTGCATTGCGCCGCAGTGGATAACCTCCCATTTCGGTTCTGTCGGCTTCGTCTTCCAAGGCCGCAATTAAGGCATTGACGACATCTGGGTGGTTAACGCGAAATCTACCCAGCCACCAAGCTGCGTAATAGCGGAGACTTAAATCTAGTGAGTGCAGGTTAGCGAGTGCTTGCTCTGGTGTCAAATGGGGCGCGTTTTCTGCTGAATATTCTTCCGCAGTGGGTTCTTTCATTGCCAGAAAATTAGTTTGCTTCAGCGTTCAATGGCAAAATATTTATAATTCTGCCACCTAGGCGGTTAATTCTTTGCATTTCTTCGTTCATCCGACTGTATGGCACTGTGATAAACACGCTACCACTACGACGGATATCAAATTTATTTTTGTCAGTTTCTGCGTTTTGGCGCAAACCTACGACTTCATAACGAAATACTCGGCTTGCAGATGAAGAAACGCTACTAGCCCCTAGTGTGGTTTGACCGAACATTACTTTTACATCTCCTTTATAGTTGAGGCAGCGCTGGCTGAGGTTTTTCCTGCATCAGCGACTGCCGTTGAGTAACGTTAGCTTAAGCTGAAGTAATACTGACGATTTTGCCGCCTTGCCGATGAATTTGCTGGATCTTGTCAGAAAGCCGCTCGTAAGGTACCATGAATGCTGTGCTACTCCGTCTGACACTGGGATAGCCAGCTCCACGAATTGCTGTTACTTCAATGCGATAAACGCGATCGCTGACACCAACAGCATTACCCAACTTCTTCTTGGGAGCTACATCTGCGGAAGCACGGAAATTCCAGTTATCGTTGCTGCCTGATGGCCCCACAATTGAAGAAGAGCTATTACGAGCTAAATCCTGCGCTAACCGGGATTTAGTTCCCTCTACCTGGGCGCGATCGCTATTGGCATAACCCCGATACAATCTAAATAAACGGGTAAAGCCTACAGTTTTTTGCCCTGGTTGAGTATTAAAACCACGATAATAAGGTACGACATTGTCGCCGAAATTATTTTGGTACTCCGGAGAATCAATATAGGAGTCAATCTCTGCGTCGTAGCCTTTTTTCTGGTACAAATCTAGGTGGTACACAACCTCCGATTCATCGTAGGGAGCGCGACCCAAAAGATGTTTGTAGTTGAGTTCGATTAATCTGGTTTGAAAATTGGGATAAAAAAACTTGGTTTTGTAGAGTTCCGATTTAGCAACGATGCGGACAAACTCCCGCACTGTGATATTGCCATCTCGCAAAAGTGATTCGGCGCTGACTAGACGTTCTGATGCCATCAAGTAGTCATTACCCAAAACTTGCCGATAAACGGCGCGGACGACAACTTCTGCTTCATTTTTGCTAGCGTTGGGGCGCAGTTCAATTGGAGGCGCATCGCTAAAAGGCTCTGTTCCTAGCCTGGATGCTGCTGCTGTAATTGCCATTTTGCTTCACCTGTCTATTTGCATTTCGGCTATTTCTACCGATTGCCAACTTTACTAAAGCTGTTATTTTTTATTTCTCTGAATAAAACTTTGCCCGGAGGAAGATCCAACTGCTAGGTGAGCCAGAACGATCCTTTTGGTTGCCAAAACGAGCGACTGGTTAACCCCAAAAGGTTGACTAAATCCATCCAGCACTTGCATCCCTCTCCGGGCAAGCTACTATCTAGCTGAGAGCGTTAATAGCGTAGTCGAAGTAGGTGTTAGCTTCGTTGGCAGCTTGTCCAGACAAACCATGATTGGCTTTCATGTATTTGATGGCTTCAATGTACCAGCTAGGAGATAAATCAAAGGAGTTGTTAATTTCAGCCAAGCCAGCGATCAAGAATTCATCCAAAGGACCAGTACCACCAGCAACTAAGCTGTAGGTAACAATGCGTAGGTAGTGACCTACATCACGAGCGCACTTACCTTTACCACGGCTGTCAGAAGCATACTGAGGTCCTGGTGTTTGGGTGGTGTAAGGGAATTTTTGATATACAGCTTCGGTTGCACCATCAATTAAGCGTTGTGCGTTAGAGGTCAAAGCGCGAGCAGCTTCCATGCTGGCAATAGCACGTACATAACGACCGTTAACTGCTTGTAATTCGGTGTTGCTTAAGAAACGTCCTTGGGTATCAGCAGAGGCAATAGCTTCAGTAATTGGTGTTTTAACCATCTTCTCAAATCTCCTTGGTATTTTGTAAATTTTTGGTCTGATTACCTAAATATTTAGGCACTGGACTTTGTAAGTGATATTAAGCAACAGCAGCAGCAGCACGATCAAAGTAGCTAGCTACTTCAGACATTAATTGGCTGCAATCGCCCTTGGTGATACCGTTGGGATCGTTAGCGAGGCCAATAGCAGCATCCTTCATTTTTTGAACGCCCACAGCTACGGAAGAACCAGGAGTTCCTAAAGCTTGGTAGGTTTCGCGCAAACCGTTCAAGCAGCGATCATCTAGAACACTGGCATCACCAGCTAAAATAGCGTAGGTAACGTAGCGCAAGATAATTTCCATGTCGCGCAAGCAAGCAGCCATACGACGGTTGGTGTAAGCGTTACCACCAGGAGCAATCAATTGGGGTTGTTCTTCAAACAAAGAACGAGCTGCATTGGTAACAATGGCTGAAGCGTTGCTGGTGATGCGGTTAACAACATCTAAACGCTTGTTGCCTTCTTTAACAACGTTGGTCAAAGCGTCTAGTTGCTCACTGCTCAAAAACTCTCCTCTGGAGTCAGCTTGAGAAACCACCTTGGTAAATACGTCTAATGTCATGAACTTTAATCTCCTAATTCCTTAGTTGGTGAGATGTCTAGATTAAAACTGGCAATGTTTTATCAAAATTTGAAGTTGAAAACAGACTATGAATCAAACCGCTTCTCTGTTTAGTCTCCTAATGCCTTGTTACTGGGTGAACGAGGGATTATGAGAATCTGGGTTAATTATGAGAAATAGGCAAATTGGCATCAACTAATTGCCTTGTTTGACTTTTGTCTTTCATTCAACCCCTTCAGATTATGTTTATACAATGCTATAGATCGTTTATTTGTTACAATTTATGAATAAATGAGATGCAGAAATAAGAACCACCTCAAATCCTTTACATACAAGGGCTGTGCCTGAGAAATAGCCTCAATTTTAGTAACATTAATTTACAATAGCCAAGTATCACCAGAGAATTTATTAATTTCATAATTTTTTAACTTTTATAGAAGTCTACAATACACAGTACATTGCAGTGGTTGTGTGTATTTTTAACTATTGCTGTTTTTATAAAAAAATGTTATGATAGAGTGTTAAGATATTGCTGCAAGTAGTTCTAGTTCATCTTGACAACAGTAAAAAAAGCGAAAAAAGTTTACAAATCTCAATAACCACCCATAGCTTCAGCCAGGAAATCTTCGCCGCAGAACCTCCAGCAAAGTTGTCAGTGTTTGAGGAGGAGGAGCTGTCACGGAGATCCAATGGTGAGAGACTGGATGTTGCAACTTGAGTCGCCAGGCGTGCAGCGCTTGACCTGGTAAGTTCACCCCTACAGAACGACCAGAACCATAAAGAGGGTCACCAACGATGGGATGACCCATTTTGGCACTGTGGACACGAATTTGATGGGTGCGTCCAGTTTCTAATTGAAACAGGATCAACGTATAGTTTGCTAGTCTTTCTATTACTTGCCAGTGAGTGACAGCACAACGTCCGCCTTTTTCTATAGGGAGAATTGCCATTTTTTTTCTATCTTTGGGATGACGACCAATAGGAAAGTTTATCATCCCACTTTCGGCTTTTGGCGCACCGTAAACAATACCCAAATATTCTCTTTGAGCAGTTTTTGCTTGTAGTTGTGCTTGCAGACTGTAATAGGCAATATCAGTTTTAGCAATAGCGATAGCCCCTGTTGTATCCTTATCTAATCGATGCACAATTCCTGGACGCTGCACACCGGCAATTCCGGGGAGATTGGGACAATGTGCTAACAAAGCATTTACCAAAGTACCATCGGGATGACCGGGTGCGGGATGGACCACTAAGCCTGCAGGTTTGTTGAGAATCACTAATTGATCGTCTTCATAGAGTATATCTAAGGGGATATGTTGGGCTTGCAGTTCTAGGGTTTCAACTTCTGGGATTTTTAAAGTAATGACATCCCCTGCTTTGACATTGATTTTTTTAGTTGTGCAGATTTCATTATTCAATTGAACATTACCCTGTTCAATTAATTGCTGGATGCGAGAACGGGATAACTCTGGCAATTCTTCTGTAAGGTAGCGGTCAAGGCGTTGACCGGAGGTATTAGCCACGCCATCGCCTATTTCTTCAACTTGTAAATTAAATACGCTCACAATTGCTCTAGATTAATTTCTCTTGCATGCAGTTAGGCACGGAGATATAGTCATTCTATCAATTTTAACCAACTGGTGAACAAGAAATGAATTTAATTACGCCAATAACAAAATAGACAAAAACTTTCATCACTCATTTAGCACTGCTATGTATGTATTGTTCATCATTGGGTTTTTATTGGGTAATAATATGTTATTACTGTAACTTTTATCGAAGTAGACTTTCCGGAGCAAGTAGATAAAAATACCACTAATTTTTATTCACATTCTCTTTAGTTATTCATGATGAAATTTATAATTTTTTTGGTAATTTTTGCAAAAATTATAGTAACATAAAAATTAGTAAGCAAACTATTTGCCATATACCATTTAGCTAAAAAGCTATTTTGCTGGTATGTATGTAAGATACCTTTTGGCTTTAGCTGTAAATCATGGGTTTTGCTGAATTCCCCACTGTTGCATTTCACTACCAACTATCTTGGTGTAATATCAACCCTCGATAACTAATGACCATGACCATAGTCATTAGTATCCCACCACCCCGGTTGCTAGAGATTAGAGAAATTCGCAACGCACTAGCTCCTCTATCCCTTTCTGAGGAAGTGCAGCAGGATAAGATTTTAATTTGAGTAACCTGAGTACGGAGAAAATCTACAATCTCAAATTTGTGTACAACACTGAACAAACTCGCTACTTAGTTAAAAAATACACAATATGTTCTAGTTAACAATATCTTTAAGTGCTGATTCTCCAGAATATTACTCGAGTAAATACGGTTAGTAGCAATAATTTTGCTACTGATGGGCTAGAGCCAATAGTCTATGTGAGGTACTTAAGTTACAGTTAAATTGGCTAAATGAGCGACGTCACAAATAATCAATTTGCTCTACAGAGTTATTGGTCATTAGTCGTGAGTTAACCACACCCAAAAAGGATACGGTTGTAACAGACTGGTTAGTAATTAGTTTGTAAACTCACAGAGGTAACCGCCTCTAGCAACTAATCACTAGTGACTACTTCATCAGGTTGGTTTTTCAAATACTACTTTTCAAAGCATCGCGGTGCCTACCGGAGTAGATGATCACTTGATCAACTATAGCTTAACAGATATTGGTAAATTCGGAGTTAGGGGTGAGGAATCTCTGTACTAACTCAAATGTGACCGCTATATTTAGCTCAACAGTACTTTTGAAACTTTAATGTGAATTTCCTCCAGGTTATTCGCCAATTTTGTTCGTGGATGTCGATTATATCTCAAATTTGTGCCGATGAAGACACTTCCCATTAGTAGATATAGATTTTTCCAAAAACTGCAACCCATATCTCTTTTAAAAAAGATCACAAGCAAGACTGTTAATGGTTGTTTGCAAGTGTTTAGCACATCCGGCTCTTGGTTAATTTATATAGAGCAGGGTAAGCTGATTTATGCCTGCTACTCTGATCAAATGTTTGAGCCGCTTTACAGACACTTGCAAAGCTTAAGTCAGCAAATCTCAACTATTCCTAACGGAATTGATGAGCAGTTGCAGGTAATATTTCAAAGTGGTATTGATGAGCAAGCAATTCCAAACCCAGATTATTTGGCTATTTGTTGGTTAGTCAGCCAAGAATACATTACCCCTGTTCAAGCAGGAATGCTAATAGAAAAATTGGCACTAGAAGTTTTAGAAACATTTTTGAGCTTAGAAGAGGGAAGTTATGAATTTATCCCGGAAAGCTTTCTAGACGATATGCCAAAATACTGCCATTTGAGTATACGTTTGTTAGTGGAACAGTGTCAAAGGGGTAACCGTGAGAGAAGTTACAAAGCAACATTGCCGGCTGCGCGATTAAATCAACCACAACCTCAAACACCACCTATTAAAAAGTCCCCCAGAGTCAGCGAAGGCAATCACGCCGTATACTCTCATAACAATACTGATAAGGCCAATAAAACGACATACTCTAACCCTGGATCAATTCACAATATTCATAAAACTTATAATAGCGGTCAGCGAACTACAACACCTGCCGACAAAAAACTCTACAAAGTATTTTGTATTGATGATAGTCCTACGGTGTTAAAAACTATTCAAAATTATTTAGATGAGCAAATATTTTCTGTGATTACGATTACTGATTCTTTAAATGCTTTAATGCAAATTCTGCAGATTAAACCAGACATAATTTTATTAGACATTGAGATGCCTAACTTAGATGGGTACGAATTATGCTCTTTGTTACGCAAACATCCATCTTTGAAAAGTACACCTATAATTATGGTAAGTGCTAGAACAGGATTGCTAGATAGAGCAAGAGTAAAGCTAGTGAGAGCTTCTGGCTTTTTAGCTAAACCTTTTATACAAGGAGATTTACTGAAAATAATCTTTCAACATATTAGCTAATTGGCTGATGATGAGGACAAAACAGTGTCTAAATCATAACGAATGTGAAAAAATACATCTTCTTTATTATTCGTGGATGATTGCTGAATTATTCACCAAATACTAAATTGAGGAATGGCTACTGTAAGTCCCCTCTGTTAATATTACCTCTATTTCAACTAATGCAGCTTTGTAGCTAATGATTTGGATTAATCTGGCCTGGGGAATATTTACAAATTGCTGATTGTTTTTCTTCCCCATATTTATAGATTGTTTCCAAGTAGTGATGTTGTACTTTAGGCATCAGTCAATTACTCGTGCAGTAGCTGTATATAAATAATTTAAGTAAATAATTTAACTAAATAATTTAATATTTCTGCATTATGTAAAATAAATAACCATAATATTGAGAGTATTGGCGATAAAGGTCAATCTCAAGTTGCTCCATATTGATGACTTCAAGAGCTTCTGTATCATCTTGGTAATGCTTTCGTAAAGCCTGTAATTTTTCTTCTAAAGGTTGGTAGTAGTAATTCCACCAAGATGATTCTGGGAGGACAAAATGATCAATAATTTTGTATCCACTATTTTGGATAATTTTTAAATTACCTTCAATATCCTGCATGGCTGGATAACCCACACGCCAAAATTCTTTTAATTCTGTTGGTGGGTTAGGTTGTAGCCATGTAATTTCTGAGGCTACCAAATAACCTTTTTCTTTCAGCAAGGGTTTCCATTGCTTCAGTCCATTTTCAAATCCAATAATATATATTGAACCTTCCGCCCAAATAATATCAAAATTTGCTTCCAGAAAATCAAGAGCAAACATATCAGCGTTGACTACAGTGATTTTTTCTGACCATCCTGCTTGGAGTACTTTCTGTTCCAGTTCCTTGATATAAACAGAATGATTATCAATAGCGATAATTGTGCCATTAGTCAGCCTGGCTAAATCTAAAGTTTGAAAGCCAGGGCCACAACCGATATCTAGAATTTTGGGATGTGGCGGTAAATCAATCAACTTTAAGAAAGCTTTTTTGGTGGAGTTGGAATCACCAGGCCCTTCTCTGTCCAAACCCTGATGAATTTGAAAAAATACATCTTCATGTTTATTATTCATGGATTATTGCTGAATTATTTACCAGGTAATAATTTTGATTAAAAATCACAGTTACACCTTGATGGTTACCTGTGTTATGCCGTGGCGCATTTCACGTTGTCGCTTTAACCAAGACAGTTTAGCTATTCTACCCAGGAAAGGCGCAAATTGAACCAAGAGCCATGGCAAAAGTGGATTTTTTCGCAGTAGTTCTGCTTGTGTGGCTTCCTGTAATTGTAGTTGCTGGGCGCGGATAATTTCTGGCTCACGCTCGGCTTGAATGGATGATAGTGCTGTATCAATCTTTTGGTGTTCAGCATTTGCTAGCAATATTGGTATTAGATGATTAGCAGCAACAATGACATCACGCAGTGCTATGTTGATACCTTGAGCGCGGACAGGAGACATGGGGTGTGCAGCATCACCTAGAAGGAGTATCCCTGGTCTGTGCCATTGTGGACAACGACCAACCACCACAGAGAGTTTAATGGGTGATTCGATGCTATCTGCGTGATTACGGAAATGTTCTGCTAACCATGAGGGTGATACTGAAGCAAAAATTTCTGCCCAGTTTGCTTGTTTGTAGTCGGTTTTTTCGTGAGGAGATATTACCCAAGCTAAATGTAGTTTACCTGGATCTGCACCATGAAAGATGCTAAACACGCGATCGCTATTGACAATAGTGCGAAATACATTTTCATTTGCAAACTGGGGGCTGGCGCACAGCTTAAACCAAAGAATATCTATATTTTTGGGCTGACATACTAATTTTAATCCTGCTCGTTCTCGCACAATTGAGTTACGACCATCTGCGCCAATTACTAAATCAGCCGGAAGTTGTCGCCCATCACTGAGAATCACACCTGCAACACGTTGATTGACCCAATATAAATCTTTTACAGCAATACCTGGAATAAATTCAAACTGATCATTGGTTGCAGCTGCTGAAATCAGTGCTTTGAGCAGTGGTGGTTGTGATACCAGTGTACAAGGACGATTTGCCCCCATTGGCTCCTCCACTCGAAATAACTGTTTGCCGCCAATGATGAACTCCCATGCATCGAGTTTTCGAGATGGAATATCCTCCAACAGCCCAGCTAGTCCCATTTGAGTTAGTGCATCTAATCCACTAGGCATTAATCCCTCACCGCGAAATACACGATGAAAGTCTTTTGCTGCTTCAATCAGCGTTACATGGATATCATGTTGGACAAGGAGTGTAGCCAGTGCTGCACCTGTGGGGCCTGCGCCGACAATGATAATTTGTGCCACTTCATACCTCCTGTTTGTGTTCTTTGACAATCACTGACAGCAAATACACGGTCATGGAAAAACAATTAAATAGGACGACACCCAGATAAAATACTGTGCATATTTACTACTGAGCCAATTACCGCGATCGCTGGAGCGTCAAATCCAGTTTCCTCAACTTGCTGAATAATGGTGTTTAAAGTGCCAATTAATTCTTCTTGTTCTGGTCGTGTACCCCAGCGTACCAAAGCAATGGGTGTTTCTAAATCCAAGTCCGCTGCACTTAACTGTTCTACAATATAAGGTAAATTGTGAATGCCCATGTAAATGACAATGGTTTCCGAACCTTGGGCGATAGCTTGCCAATTTACTTTCGGTTTATACTTACCGACTGCTTCATGTCCTGTAACAAAAGTAACCGAAGAACTATAGAGTCGATGAGTTAAAGGAATTCCAGCATAAGCAGAAGCGGCAATACCAGATGTAATTCCCGGCACTACTTCCACAGATATTCCCCCTTGGACTAAATCTGCCATTTCCTCACCACCCCGACCAAAGATAAAGGGGTCACCACCTTTGAGGCGCACAACTATGCTGTGTTCTCGCGCCTTTTCTATTAACAAATGGGTAGTTTCTTCCTGTAATAATGAATGTCTCCCCATCCGCTTACCAGCGTTGATTTTTTCGGCTTGGGGATTAATCATTGCCAGAATTGCTGGACTTACTAAGGCATCATAGATGACCACATCTGCACATTCCAACAAGCCCTTACCCTTGAGGGTGATGAGTCCTGGATCTCCTGGTCCCGCACCCAGCAAATACACCTTACCCAAACATCTTTGTGCTTCTTTTTCTGTGCGGCTCATCTATCTATTAATTCCCCAATGATCTCAGCTAATTCTGCACTTGCTCCCATAGGCGCAGCCAGTTGGAAAGTTACAGCAGGAAATTGTAATTTTAACTTTTCTGTGGATTGGGCGATGGCATCATTTATAGTACCTGTGAATAAAAAGTATGGCAAAACTGCAATTTTCTTCTTGCCAACAGCCACTAAATCTTGTACTCGTGATTCTAAACTGGGAGCTACAGACCAATAAGCAGTCACCGCTCCCAATTTGGCGGCTATAGTTTCTATTGGCTCTAAAGAACCAGGATGACGGCTACCGTGAGCTAACAAAATCGTGGACTCGGCCTTCATACCAGCCATTTGCTGAGACAGTAATGTAATTAAACCAGTATGAATACCTAGATATGGTTGGAGGTTAATTGTGATTTCCTTGCCAAGAGCTTGTTGTGCCAGGGCAATCTGATCCGGAATATCCGTCATTACATGGACACCTGGTAACAGGAATAGCGGTACAACCTGCAAACAACTAACTCCCTGGACTACAACACCACTGGCAAATTGTTGAATCTGCTGATGTAAAGGCTCTGGTTGTAATTCCAAAGCAGCTATACCTACCAAATGCTGAGAAATATTCAGTTGATGAGATACTAACCCTGCCAATTGCTCCATAGCAACTTCTGGGCGTGGGTCACGGCTGCCGTGGGAGAGCAGTAAATACGCAGATGACATGGAAAAAATTTCACTCTTAGTAGCTACTTTTAGAGTAGCAGGTCCCTAGGGTAGACCTACCCTTGTGGCTGATTTAGGGTTGCCAATTTTTGGTTCATTGCTGCTCGGCTTTGTAGGTATAAAAGTTATTCAACGCTCCCACTGTTTCAAACTTATAAATAGGGATGAAGGAACTGAGCTTTAAATCGGTTTTATAAATGCTAAAAATGAATAAATTTTGCCTTTCTGTAGTTCTTGCCAGGATTTCCCGCATTTGGGGATTAACCTCATCTACCAGGTTTTCACATTGAGACTTGATTAAATTTTCTAAGAAATTGGTTGTTTTTCGGCAAAAGTCTTGTTTCAAGTAATCTGTGAGCCTTTGTATGGCATAATCTTCGTATTCAGCCTGAGAAGGATTGGTTCCGGCCATTGCCACCCCCAATGCCGCTAGTGCTCCTGCTCCCGAAATTGCAACAATAGTTAGTGCTTTCATTGACTTTCACTGTGATTTTCGATAGTTATTGCAGTGCCGAGACTATAAATTAACAAAATCGGTTCCTGGAAAAAAGTCTTGATTATTTTCTGATTAAGGTGCTATAATCGGGACGTAGTAAATGGCGAGCGTAGCCAAGTGGTTAAGGCAGTGGTTTGTGGTACCACCATTCGTGGGTTCGAGTCCCATCGTTCGCCCTGGTAAAACTGAGTAAGAATGAAGACATATACAAGACATATATAATTTATGGACTTATGTCAAACGGATGAGGAATTATCATTCCTTAGTTAGAGTGAAAAAACACTGAGTAGTATATATTTTGAGTAAAAGAAACACGAATCAAGATCGGAATCATGGCTGATCTAATGAACACAGATAGATAATTCGTCTGTGTTCATTTGTGCTTATATGTAGTCACACGTAAGCAGGAGGTATTACTTTTATCCTGCAAATCGAAAATGCCAATTCAATGTTAGGGGTTACTATGTCAGAATTGATCCAAGCAATCCTGGATAGCGAAGAAAAAAGTGATTTGCGTTCTTTCTTAAGTCTAATACGCCACCAAGAAGAAAATTACTTGTTGCGTAATGACATTTTGAATGTATTTATTGATTATTGTTCCAAGTCCGAAAAGTTAGAAACCTATGCCGGTGCTTCCCGGTTAAGTAAACTGATTTATTATACTCAGGAAATTATTCAAGAGGATACCAGCCTTTGTTTTATCATTCGTCCTAAGATTGCTAGTCAAGAAGTTTATCGGCTCACGGAAGATTTGAATGTTGAGCCGATGTCAGTACAAGAACTCCTGGATCTACGGGATCGCTTCGTAAATAAACATCATCCCCTAGAAGGTGATTTACTAGAACTAGATTTTGGCCCTTTTTATGACTACACTCCAGTAATTCGGGATCCCAAGAATATTGGTAAAGGGGTGCAATTTCTTAACCGCTATCTATCCAGCAAAATATTTCAAGACTCGAAACAGTTGTTGGACAGCTTATTGAATTTCTTACGGCTCCACGAATACAACGGAGTGCAACTGCTGATAAATGATCGTATTAAAACTCAGCACCAACTGTCCAACCAACTCAAGAAAGCCATCACCTTTGTCAGCGAACGCCCCAAAGATGAACCCTATGAACAATTCCGCTTTGAATTGCAAATGATGGGTTTTGAGCCGGGTTGGGGTAACACAGCCCAGCGTGTTTATGAGACCCTGGAAATCTTAGATGAATTAATTGATTCGCCAGACCCTCAAACCATCGAAGCCTTCATCTCTCGGATTCCGATGATTTTTAGAATCGTCCTTGTATCTGCTCATGGTTGGTTCGGCCAAGAAGGGGTTTTAGGTCGTCCTGATACTGGCGGACAAGTGGTTTATGTTCTCGATCAAGCGAAGAATCTGGAAAAGCAACTACAACAAGATGTTGAACTAGCGGGTTTAGAGGGGCTGAAGGTCGAGCCAAAGGTAATTATTCTCACCCGCCTGATTCCCAATAGTGATGGTACTCTCTGTAATCAACGCCTAGAAAAAGTTCACGGTACAGAAAACGCCTGGATTTTGCGCGTACCTCTGCGGGAGTTTAATTCCAAGGTGACACAAAATTGGATTTCCCGATTTGAGTTTTGGCCTTATTTAGAAACTTTTGCCATTGACTCACAAAAAGAACTACTAGCGGAATTTCAAGGTAGACCTGATTTGATTGTGGGTAACTACTCTGATGGTAACTTAGTGGCGTTTCTTTTAGCACGGCGAATGAATATCACTCAGTGTAACATTGCCCATGCCTTAGAAAAGTCCAAATACCTGTTTAGTAACCTTTATTGGGAAGATTTAGAGGATAAATATCATTTTTCCTTGCAATTCACTGCTGATTTGATTGCAATGAATGCTGCAAATTTCATTATCAGCAGTACCTACCAAGAAATTGTCGGTACACCGGATAGTGTGGGACAGTACGAATCTTACAAGTGCTTTACCATGCCAGAGTTGTACCATGTGGTCAACGGGGTGGAATTGTTTAGTCCTAAATTTAACGTTGTACCTCCTGGAGTCAACGAGAATTATTACTTTCCTTACACCCACACTAAAGAACGAGTAGAAAGCGATGGCGATCGTATTGCTGACATACTGTTCACCTTGGAAGATTCCAACCAAATTTTTGGGAAACTTGATGATCCTAAAAAGCGCCCTATCTTTTCAGTAGCCCGTCTTGACAGGATTAAAAACCTCACAGGTTTAGCACAATGCTACGGTAAGAGTCGAGAATTACAGGAGCATTGCAATTTAATCTTAGTGGCGGGTAAGTTGCGTGTAGAAGAATCAGGGGACAATGAAGAACGCGACGAAATTATTAAACTGTATCAAATCATTGAAGAATATCATCTCCACGGTAAGATTCGTTGGTTAGGTGTGCGCTTGACAAAATCTGATTCTGGTGAAGTTTACCGAGTAATTGCTGACCGTAAAGGTATCTTTGTCCAACCAGCTTTATTTGAAGCCTTTGGTTTGACAATCTTAGAAGCCATGATCTCTGGATTACCAACTTTTGCTACCCAATTTGGCGGGCCACTAGAAATTATTCAAGATCAGGTCAATGGCTTTTACATTAACCCGACAAATTTAGAAGAAACAGCGGCGAAAATCTTAGAATTTGTCGCTAAGTGTAATCACACTCCTCAGTATTGGGATCACATTTCCGAAGAAGGAATTAAGCGGGTGTTGACTACATATACCTGGAAAATTCATACCACGAAGCTGTTATCTTTAGCACGTATTTATGGCTTTTGGAACTTTACCTCCAAGGAAAATCGTGAGGACTTGTTGCGCTACATTGAGGCTTTGTTCTATTTAATTTACAAACCGAAAGCAAAGCAATTATTAGAGCAGCATAAGCATCGTTAGAAATTTGATTAGTCAGTTGTTAATTGTTAATTTTTACTACTGACAACTGACTAAATTGTTAACTGTTGCCAAGTGACAGGCCCTACTATTCCATCTACTGTGACACGGCGCTGGTTTTGAAACGCTTTCACAGCTGTTTCAGTTAATGGTCCAAAACTGCCATCAACTCTGATAGCATAGCCGTTAGAAACCAAGAGCCTTTGTAAAACTCTCACAGAAGTACCTGAGCTACCAAAACGGAGAATAGGCAGAGGTAAACCGCTAAACCTTGGCCATGGCCTTGGGAATTCGACACTATTATAGTCTGAGGCATAGTAGTTCTGATCTGATGGTAACGCCACTGAGAACAAATGTGTGTTTGTAATTTTCTCAAAAAGTTGCTTTTTGGCTAAGTTAGAGGTGGATAAATTCCTTGGAGAAATTGGATCTGTTTCGATGAATTCAGGTGGTGTAATTTGAGAAGTACGAACTAATTGACTTAAATTACCATGTGTTAACTTCTCCGCGCTATTTTCCATCTGAAATGGTTGCTGCTTCGGTAATTTATTCGGTGAAGGTAATTGTCTGGTTGTTAATATCCCCGTTATCAGCAGACCAATTTCGCTCATTGTCATTCATTTTACTAAGAACATAAATATAATTTCACAAACAAACACCTTGTTAGTCTGGAATGTTTGATACTCACATACTCCTAAAAATTATGTGATTTTCTTATGTTTGTTTTTATTGATAAATAAACTCATATTAAAGTTATGGTCAAAGTTATATTTTGATACCCCTTTCATGAATTGATGTCATCAGTTGGAAATAGAGCAGTATTTTACTGTGAGATTGTTTAAATTTACAGTAACCTAGTATTGGCTTTCTTCCTCCCAAAGTCTCATCAAGTTCCACAGTAATAATTGACGGCAGTAAATAAATATATTCATGAATGAATTAATTTAGTCGATAATCAACCGTACTAATTACTGACTAATAGGCAATTTTCGGGTCATAGCTGGGATAAACTTTTGTATAGTCTGTTATCCTCATTCCAATATTTTTGGGACCAGAAATGTTGAATGTCGTTACAAAACTTTACATAGTTAGATATAGTAGTCCTATCAAAGGTGAAAATGTCAACATCTCATAATATCTTCCATCCAATGAACATAACTGATTTGTTGACACATACAAGCTTGAAGGT
>NZ_JANQDJ010000036.1:0-3004 GCF_029891685.1 Umezakia ovalisporum Ak1311
CAGCCAGAACCTTGAAAACTGCATAGTAACGCGAAAAAAGCAGGCAGACACAGACATGAAAATGAAAGTGTATGCGATGTAAAAGTGGTCAAGCTAATAAGGGCTGACGGTGGATACCTAGGCACACAGAGGCGAAGAAGGACGTGGTTACCGACGATATGCTCCGGGGAGTTGGAAGCAAACTATGAGCCGGAGATTTCCGAATGGGGCAACCCCAAGAACTACCTGCTGAATATATAGGCAGGAAAGAGCCAACCCAGCGAACTGAAACATCTTAGTAGCTGGAGGAAAAGAAATCAAAAGAGATTCCCTAAGTAGTGGTGAGCGAAAGGGGAAAAGCCTAAACCAAAGGATTAATCTTTTGGGGTAGTGGGACAGCAAAATCGAATCTAGAGGTTAGACGAAGCAGCGAAATACTGCACCAGAGAAGGTGAAAGTCCTGTAGTCGAAAACTAAAGGATAGAAGCTGAATCCCGAGTAGCATGGGGCACGTGAAATCCCATGTGAATCAGCGAGGACCATCTCGTAAGGCTAAATACTACTGTGTGACCGATAGAGAACAAGTACCGCGAGGGAAAGGTGAAAAGAACCCCGGAAGGGGAGTGAAAAAGAACATGAAACCGTGAGCTTACAAGCAGTGGGAGTCCGATTCAACGGATGACCGCGTGCCTGTTGAAGAATGAGCCGGCGACTTATAGGCACTGGTAGGTTAAGGCGAGAATGCTGGAGCCAAAGGGAAACCGAGTCTGAAAAGGGCGAAAAATCAGTGTTTATAGACCCGAACCCTGGTGATCTAACCATGGCCAGGATGAAGCTTGGGTAACACCAAGTGGAGGTCCGAACCGACTGATGTTGAAAAATCAGCGGATGAGTTGTGGTTAGGGGTGAAATGCCAATCGAACCAGGAGCTAGCTGGTTCTCCCCGAAATGTGTTGAGGCGCAGCGGTAATGAATATACCTGGGGGGTAAAGCACTGTTTCGGTGCGGGCTGGGAGACCGGTACCAAATCGAGACAAACTCAGAATACCCAGAGAACACATTGCCAGTGAGACAGTGGGGGATAAGCTTCATTGTCAAGAGGGAAACAGCCCAGACCACCAGCTAAGGTCCCCAAATCATCACTAAGTGATAAAGGAGGTGGGAGTGCACAGACAACTAGGAGGTTTGCCTAGAAGCAGCCACCCTTGAAAGAGTGCGTAATAGCTCACTAGTCAAGCGCTCCTGCGCCGAAAATGAACGGGGCTAAGTGATGTACCGAAGCTGTGGGATTAAGAAATTAATCGGTAGGGGAGCGTTCCGTGATAGGTAGAAGCAGTAGCGGCAAGCAGCTGTGGACGAGACGGAAGTGAGAATGTCGGCTTGAGTAGCGCAAACATTGGTGAGAATCCAATGCCCCGAAACCCTAAGGGTTCCTCCGGCAGGTTCGTCCGCGGAGGGTTAGTCGGGACCTAAGGCGAGGTCGAAAGGCGTAGTCGATGGACACAGGGTGAATAATCCCTGACTAAGATGTGGGAGCATGAAGAGGGACGCATAAAAGATAGCCATACCCTAATTGGTTTGGGAGACGGTTACGACCGTCGCATGGTGAAGGATAGTGCCAAGAAAAGCTGTTCATGTGATGAAAGCATCATACCCGTACCCGAAACCGACACAGGTAGGGAGGTTGAGAATACCAAGGGGCGCGAGATAACTCTCTCTAAGGAACTCGGCAAAATGGCCCCGTAACTTCGGAAGAAGGGGTGCCCACCGTATGGTGGGTCGCAGTGAAGAGATCCAGGCGACTGTTTACCAAAAACACAGGTCTCCGCTAACTCGAAAGAGGACGTATGGGGGCTGACGCCTGCCCAGTGCCGGAAGGTTAAGGAAGTTGGTTAGGGGTTCGCCCTGAAGCTGACCACCGAAGCCCCGGTGAACGGCGGCCGTAACTATAACGGTCCTAAGGTAGCGAAATTCCTTGTCGGGTAAGTTCCGACCCGCACGAAAGGCGTAACGATCTGGATGGTGTCTCAGAGAGAGACTCGGCGAAATAGGAATGTCTGTGAAGATACGGACTGCCTGCACCTGGACAGAAAGACCCTATGAAGCTTTACTGTAGCCTGGAATTGTGTTCGGGCTTGGCCTGCGCAGGATAGGTGGGAAGCGTAGAAGTATCCCTTGTGGGGGATATGGAGCTGACGGTGAGATACCACTCTGGCGAAGCTAGAATTCTAACCTAGCACCCTCATCGGGTGTGGGAACAGTTTCAGGTGGGCAGTTTGACTGGGGCGGTCGCCTCCTAAAAGGTAACGGAGGCGCGCAAAGGTTCTCTCAGCACGCTTGGAAACCGTGCGGCGAGTGTAAAGGCAAGAAGAGAGCTTGACTGCAAGAGAGACAACTCGAGCAGGGACGAAAGTCGGCCTTAGTGATCCGACGGCGCAGAATGGAATGGCCGTCGCTCAACGGATAAAAGTTACTCTAGGGATAACAGGCTGATCTCCCCCAAGAGTCCACATCGACGGGGAGGTTTGGCACCTCGATGTCGGCTCATCGCAACCTGGGGCGGAAGTACGTCCCAAGGGTTGGGCTGTTCGCCCATTAAAGCGGTACGTGAGCTGGGTTCAGAACGTCGTGAGACAGTTCGGTCCATATCCGGTGCAGGCGTAAGAGCATTGAGAGGAGCCTTCCTTAGTACGAGAGGACCGGGAAGGACGCACCGCTGGTGTACCAGTTATTCCACCAGGAGTAGACGCTGGGTAGCCAAGTGCGGAGCGGATAACCGCTGAAAGCATCTAAGTGGGAAGCCCACCTCAAGATGAGTGCTCTCACTACTTAAGTAGGTAAGGTCACGGGCAGAACACCCGTTTATAGGCACTAAGTGGAAGTACAGTAATGTATGCAGCTGAGGTGTACTAACAGACCGAGGGCTTGACCTCTCATTACATTTTCGCGTTACTTGCAGTCTTCAGGGTCTCTGACTCTACAATCTTTCCTGGTGTCTATGGCACGGTGGAACCACACTGATACC
>NZ_JANQDJ010000037.1:0-30825 GCF_029891685.1 Umezakia ovalisporum Ak1311
CAAAGCTCAATTCTGAACAACTTAATATTCTCCAAGAAATAGTTGAAGCCAAGAATGATGCCACATTGGGAGAAATTCGCTTAATTCTTCAAGAAAGAACAGGAGTAACAATTGGTATATCTACAGTAGACCGGATGTTACAGAAGATGGAAATTACCCTAAAAAAACATTGCACGCCTCGGAAAAAGACACTGAAAGCAGAAGTGTTGAATCCTGCAATAAAAATTTACAATTTTTGCGTTTTACCCAGATAAAGTTCGTTGTCTATTAAGAATAGAGTCATTAATTGCTCAAATTTTGTATCACCGACGCACAACTTGGACAGTCAACATTTCTGATATTCTTCTATTTAAATATTCTGTCTTAGTATTTATAACAACAACCGCAAAGGTTGCCGTTGTTGATGTAACAAGGCTGCATATTCAGTACTACCCAACAACCCGTATTATTCCATATGAAAAGCTACCAGCAGTAAAGGATATTTAGCGGGATCATCTGCAAATTTTTTGGCTAATTCCAACAATACCGCTAAACCTGTAGCATTATCATACACCCCTGGTGTTCCGGGTACAGCATCACAATGATATTAACAAAATCAAGGGGAGGGCATCTCATTTCTTGAGAAAAAATTTCCCGAGTTGCTTAAACTTCCTACTTTGTGGAGTCCTAGTTATTGTGTTACCACGGCTGGTAATATTTGTACAGAAACGGTTAAACGCTACATTGCTCAACAAAGGGAATAGCTAAGATGACTGAGGCCTAAACGCATTAACTGGTTTTTATCCCTTGGCTGAAGGACGGCTAAGTTTTTTCGCCAATATCCAAAAGTTAACCTCAAGGGGTTCTCAGCCTATTTTCTTATAAGATTTGAGGCTACTTGGGCATACTTAGCATTGTCAATGTTATCCTAGTCTTGCAACTAACTCCTCAAACTTAGACTCCTCTACTTTTTACCTTAACAATGACTATCATACCATTGAGGTGTTTTTACACCACAGCAAACAGCTAGAGGTAGTCCCGCATAATCATCATAATAAAAGTACAAGACACGCTAGGAGAAGAGTAACGCATGGGCAAGGTAGTCGGCATCGACTTGGGTACAACCAACTCAGTAGTCGCCGTAATGGAGGGTGGCAAGCCGGTGGTGATTGCCAATGCAGAAGGAATGCGAACAACCCCCTCTGTTGTTGGCTTCAGCAAAGAGGGCGAAAGAGTGGTTGGTCAAATGGCAAGACGGCAAACCGTTCTCAATCCACAAAATACATTTTTTGCAGTTAAACGCTTTATTGGGCGGCAGTATAGTGAACTCAGCCCAGAATCTAAGCGTGTACCTTATACCATCCGCAAAAGCGAATCAGGTAATATCATTATTCCCTGCCCCCGCCTGAAAAAGGATTTCGCCCCAGAAGAAATTTCGGCAATGGTGATGAAAAAATTAGTAGAAGATGCTAGTCGCTATTTGGGGGAACCAGTAACAGGGGCAGTAATTACAGTACCGGCTTATTTTAATGATTCTCAACGACAGGCTACCCGCGATGCTGGCAGAATTGCTGGGCTAGAAGTGTTAAGGATTCTAAATGAACCTACGGCTGCGTCTTTGGCTTATGGATTAGATCGGGGTACAACTGAAACTATCCTTGTATTTGATTTGGGTGGTGGTACTTTCGACGTATCAATTTTGGAGGTAGGCGATGGCGTTTTTGAAGTTAAAGCTACCAGTGGAGATACACAACTAGGTGGTAATGAGTTTGACAAAAAAATAGTAGATTGGTTAGCAGACCAATTTCTAGAAGCCGAAGGCGTAGATTTAAGACGCGAGAGACAATCTCTACAACGCCTCATGGAAGCTGCGGAAAAGGCAAAAATTGAACTTTCGGCCGTTAGCGTTACGGACATTAACTTACCCTTCATCACCGCCACTGAAGACGGCCCTAAACATCTAGAAACTCGCCTGACTCGTTCTCAATTTGAAAGTTTGTGTGCTGATTTGCTCGGACGTTTACGTACACCAGTCAAACGGGCACTTAAAGATTCTGGACTTTCACCCGTAGATATTGAAGAAGTGGTGCTAGTTGGTGGTTCTACCCGAATGCCAATGGTGAAGCAGTTAGTGCGAGACTTAATTGGTATAGAACCCAACGAAAATGTCAATCCCGATGAAGTGGTAGCAGTAGGCGCAGCTATTCAGGCGGGTATTTTGGCGGGTGAACTCAAAGATGTGCTGCTTTTGGACGTTACACCATTATCTTTCGGATTGGAAACCATTGGCGGGGTGATGAAAAAACTGATTCCCCGCAATACCACCATCCCAGTGCGCCGTTCTGATATTTTTTCTACTTCAGAAAATAACCAAAACAGTGTGGAAATTCACGTGGTTCAGGGTGAACGGGAAATGGCAGGAAATAATAAGTCATTGGGACGTTTTAAGCTCTATGGTATCCCCCCTGCGCCGCGAGGGATTCCCCAAATTCAGGTATCTTTTGATATAGATGCTAACGGGATTTTGCAGGTAACAGCTCTAGATAGAACAACGGGACGAGAACAAAGCATTACAATTCAAGGCGCTTCTACTTTGAGCGAATCAGAAGTTAATCGGATGATTCAGGATGCTCAGAAATACTCTGAAATTGACCGAGAACGCAAGGAAAGAGTAGAAAAGCGCACTCGTTCTGAAGCTTTAATCTTACAAGCAGAACGTCAATTGAGGGAAGTGGCATTGGAATTTGGTATGCAGTTTGCCCGCAACCGTCGCCAGCGAATTGATAGTATTTGTCGGGAACTGCGGGAAAGTCTACAGGAAAATGAAGATCGCCAGATTGATCAAGCCTACGCTGACTTACAAGATGCTTTGTATCAACTCAACCGGGAAGTCCGTGAGTATTACACTGAAGACGAAGAAGAAGATTTGTTTGGGACAATTCGCGACATTTTTACAGGAGGTGACAAGGAACGGGAACGGGAACGGGATTTTTCCCGTGATACCTATGGAGAACGTGATTCCTATGGCAGAGACTATAACAGAAATTACGATAGAGATTACGGCAGAGATGGCCGTTACCCTACCTACGATAACCGTTCATCTCGTAAACCCACTCGACCAAGCTACCAAGATAACTGGGATGATGACGATGATTGGTTGTAGTTGTTGGTCATTGTGATTTTATTTGCGTTCCCAATCTTCAGTTCCTATTATCAGAACCTTAAATTAAGATTTAAATAACAGAGCTATGCAAAATTTGCAGAATTTTCGCGATTACTACGAAATTTTAGGAGTACCTAAGAATGCATCTGCAGAAGAAATCAAAAAGGTTTATCGGCGGTTAGCAAGGCAATATCATCCCGACCTGAATCCTGGCAATAAAGCAGCAGAAGAAAAGTTTAAAGATATCGGTGAGGCTTACGAAGTCCTTTCTGATACAGCCAAGCGATCGCAGTATGACCAGTTTAGCCGCTATTGGAAGCAAAAAGGCTTTGTGGGTAATAAAACACCTAGACAAAACAGCTGGCATGGTTCCTCAAATGGTCGCAGTACCACTACTAAAGATGTAGATCCAAGTCAATTTTCTGATTTTGAAAGCTTCATTAATCAAGTTATTGGTGTAGGCAATCGTCAAGACAGCAGAAACGGGGGTAGTAGCACCAATACTGATCCATTTCGTTCTCCTAAAACTAGAGTTGAGTATACAGTTCCCAAAAGCCCACCGCGTACACCTCGCCGGGATATTGAAGCTAGATTAACTTTGCCATTACAAAAAGCTTATCAAGGTGGTAAAGAACGTATTCGCTTAGAAGATGGGCGATCGCTGGAAGTAAATATGCCCCCAGGTATGGTAACAGGTCAAACTATCCGCTTGCGAAATCAAGGGATTAATGGTGGTGATCTGTACTTAAAAATCACCGTTGAACCCCATCCTTTATTTAAACTAGATGGTTTTAATATATTTTGCCAAGTTCCAGTGACTCCCTGTGAAGCTGTGTTAGGAGGACAAGTAGAAGCACCTACTTTAGATGGCCCGGTTAAAATGACCATCCCTCCAGGTGTGAGAACTGGTCAAAGACTGCGTTTAGCAAATAAAGGCTACCCTAACGAAAATGGTAACCGTGGGGATCAGTTGGTAGAAATTCAAATTGTCACTCCCAAAAATCTCACCGATGAAGAACGGGAACTTTATGAAAAATTGCGGGAAATAGAAACCTTTAAACCCCGCGCTGATTTAATCGGTTAAGTGAAGTTGGTACTCCCCTAGTTCCAGTTGTTCTTGTTAGTGTCTGGTGAGAGAGGAGATTCTGCTCTCAACCCAGATATTTCACCTTTGTGATTACTCTAGATCCCACTCTTTCGTCGATGATTCTGCTGTTTCTATAGCCTTTCGACAAAAAGCATAAATGTCTTTTGATGAGAGATTAACCTGAATAAAAGCTTTATTTTTCAGTTGACGGGTGCTGGGAAAGTATTGTTTATCCCACCCAACAAACCGAGGGAAATTTTGCATAATCTCTTGAAATCCCTCGGGTTCTAAATTGGCAATTTCGTTTAATGTTAAATATGCAGAAAATCCTTCGTCTTTAGCCAGGGGATAAAAGCTAAAGGTAGGCTAAAGCAAGCCTTGGAACTTGTGATCAAATCAGGTAATGCTGACACCACGGAGAGGTCAAAAATTTGCTGATTTGGGGGAAAATGCTTGCAATACCTGAATGAGATGCTAGGCTGTATGTAGCTTCTTCCCTGTTACCCATTCATAAAAGATTTAAAATAGAAAAAACTAAATTTGAGCAAAGTGAACCAAAGCCGTGACTCAAAACGGGACAAAGGGACAAATCACCAAGACTACAACGTACTATGGCCTGTTAGGACTGCATCCTTCAGCATCGCCAATTGATATTCGTCGGGCTTATTGGCAACTGAGTAAACGGTATCATCCAGATACTACAGAATTACCTGCAACAGTTGCTACTGCTAAATTTCAGCAAATTAATGAAGCTTACGCCACTCTGAGTAATCCAGAACGGCGTTTAAGTTATGATGCCAAAATTGGCTATTCTCGGTTCGGGGTGATTCAAGCACCAACGGATTTAAACCATCCCGTCCGTACACCCTACGATTTTTCAAGATCAATTTATTTAGATGCCAATGATCGCCCTCTATCAGCAGGAGAGATTTTTGTATTATTTGTGTTAGGCCTGACCCTAGTGGGTTGCGTGTTAGTGGCCATGGCCGTGGCTGTGATTCGTGGTGAAACCAGTATACAAACTCAACCTACTCAAGCACAAATTACGCATATTTCTCCACAACCGACCCCTAAGCAAATTAAGATTATTAAATCTTGAATTTTTAGTTGTAAATTTTTAATTTTAAATTGTCAGTTGTTTTTTTGAGTATCCTATGCTTAGTCCCGATACACCTTTATATAGTCATCCTTTACCACAAATTGAACAGTGGTTAAAAGATCAAGGCTGTCAACAAGATGAGAATGAGTTACATTGTTGGCGTGTGCAACGACCCAGTTGGAAAGCTGAACTGTGGCTTGATATTGAGCAAATTACAGTCAGATACATCAAATCTGGAGAAAATAACCAAGATATCCAACGCTCCTTTAAATACTCTCTGAGTCGGGAAGACATAGAACAAGCGGTTTTTTCTGGGCCATAAAAGATTCCCAAATTTCCTAAGTTTCCTGGTGTACCTGTAGGTAATTGGTGATAGGTTATGGGAGTTGCCCATCCTCAATTACCTATAATAATGCTAGGAGATAAGGTGTGTCAGGAATTACTGCTCACACTTAAACTAACTACATTCTGGAGGGCAGGATTTTTAGCAGATTGTCGTTGGAGAATTTGCTGATACACTGCCTCGTAACCATCGGTCATGTGTTCCAAGCTAAAGTGATTCCTGACATACTCTCGGCAAACATGACGGTCTAACTGCGTTACTTGATCAATGGCATCACTAAATTCTGCAATGTGATTGCAAAGAAAACCTGTTTTTCCGTGTTTAATGACCTCCACAGTAGATCCTAGTTTCATGGCAATAACTGGTGTACCTGCGGCCATTGACTCCACCATAACTAATCCAAAAGGTTCTCGCCAAGTGATGGGAAACAGAGTTGCTACTGCACCTCCCATCAGAGCATTTTTTTGAATATGGTTTGCTTCACCTAGATATTCAATTTGCTCATTATCAATTTGTGGCTGAATTTCTTGCTCAAAGTATTTTTGGTCAACTGCATCTACTTTACCTGCTATTTTCAAATGCCAACCAGTTTGTTTAGCAACAGCGATCGCTAGGTGTGTGCCTTTTTCTGGAGATATCCGACCTAAAAACGCCAAGTATGGTGGATTATCCGGTTGTGGATGAAATTTATAACTGTTAACGTCAATCCCATTGTAAACAGTTGATACATAGTTTAACCCTAACCTGAGTTCCTTCTGAGCATTGGAAATACTTACAAAAGGTTGGTGTTTGGCATATTGAAACATTTTTTCGTTATCAGGGGTAAAAACACCGTGTAATGTGTGAACTGTTGGTGTTTTAATCAGATTTGCATAGGGTAGTGCCGGACAGCACACATGGGAATGAATAATGTCAAATTCCTCTGCCCGTTCATAGACAAAGCCCAGTTGTAGCATTTCGTATATATTTTGTTCCTTGACATCTGGATCTAGTCGTAAAGCACGGGGATGAACTGACACTAACTTTGCCAAGGTAATCGAATCTCCTGAAGCAAATAGCGTGACTTCATGTCCCCGCCGAACTAATTCATCAGTCAGTAATCCTACAACTAATTCTATACCGCCATATGCTGGAGGTGGGACTCTCTCAATTAATGGGGCAATCTGAGCAATTCGCATCACAAAACTCCTGCGATATAAGCTTAAAAACGAGATATCTTTCTGCTGTTTCAGAAGTGCCTATACAGGATTTAATTAGCACTTTGAAATAAAATTAAATACCAATTTAATAAACACATCAATTAAAATTGTATTGCCTAACTCCTATATTTCGTTTCTACCTTAGTAGGGAAATATTACTGGCATCAGCAGCTAAACTCGATGATAGATAATTAAGATGTGAGTCAATCTAATTTTTACGTTTTTATGGAAAATGCTTGGTTAATTTGGCAATTTTTACGCGAAATTAAACTGGTTGAGAAAAGTTTTTTGTAGGTTGTGCTGTGCTTTAATTTTTGTTGGTTTCACCCCACAGTAATATGGTTATAAGATATATTTGTCTGTTCATATCTGGCACTAAATGGATGGTCAGTAACAAAACCATCCACACAAAACTCGCCTAGGCAGGTTGAAAACCTTGATTTTCTGTTAGTCGGCCTAGGTGGATTACCCAGGGTAAGGCTACAAAGTATCTAGGTTTGTATGGTTACGCCATCTCTCTGAAAAGAGAGATGGATTTCAATCTCCAGGAATAGTCAGCAGGGATTGTAACCTGCTGATGACCAATTCTTAGTATTGACGATGTTAAACTTTTATGTTGAATTTATGTTCAAGGAAACAGGTTAGTTAAAAGAATCACAAGTATAATGAACGTAAGTATTTACTTTAAATTACAAAAATATAATCAGATATAGTCAGATATTACTACCTCAGTTAATGCCTGGTATTATAGGTGGATGTATTGTGGCGTTTGTATTGAGTTTAGATGAATTTCTCATTGGTAGTTTTACAGCAGGTAGCGGTTATAACACCTTACAAATATAAATTTTTATTCCCACTAGAACAGGAGTAAAATGTGATATTAAAGCTGTTAGCATTCTGCTGATTAGAGCATCTGCAATTATCGCGTTTTTAGCAGAATATATTCGTGCTTTTGATTACAAAAAATAATTGATGTTATGTACACGATTAACAGGACAAAATACCCTTGACAAATGCAATAGTTTCACAATATTATTTTTGTTGTGATCAAAATATATAATCTCAGAAATACTTGTATTTAAATAGAACCAGAAACAAAGAGATAGTAAATCAAATTTCTGCATTTCTATTTTACCTGATAAGTAGATATGCAGATGCAGCTTTGTTGAGGTTTATTTGTTTAGTATGTATTCTGGATTTGATATTATTGGGGCTAAGTTTGGATAAGATGCTACTTCCTCCTCATTATGCAAATTTGCCAAAATCCCAATTGCTCCAATCCATTCAATCCTAAAGGCAATAAATATTGCATGAGTTGCGGACAAAGTAACTTTGGCAAATTTCTCAGAAATCGCTATCGCGTATTGAGGCTTTTAGGTGAAGGTGGGTTTAGCAGAACTTATGCAACTGAAGACGCAGATAGACTGAACGATCCTTGCGTCATCAAGCAATTTTTCCCTCAGGTTCAAGGAACAATTCAACGAAAAAAAGCAGCAGAATTTTTTAAAGAAGAGGCATTTCGGTTGTATGAACTGGGAGAAAATCATACTCAAATTCCCAGATTATTAGCTTATTTTGAACAAGGTTCGAGCTTGTATCTTGTACAAGAATTTATAGAAGGGCAAACTCTTTTACAAGAAGTTCAGCAGAAACCTTTTACTGAAGAGCAAATTTACCAACTTTTAACTGATTTATTGCCAGTTCTAGAATTTGTTCATGCTGCTAATGTTATTCATCGAGATATCAAACCCGAAAACATCATTCGCCGTGACAGCGACGGTAAACCAGTATTAATTGATTTCGGTGGTGCTAAACAGGTAACGCAAACAAGTTTAGCTAGACAAGCTACGGTTATTTATACCGTTGGCTATGCTCCATCTGAACAAATGGCTGGTTTTCCTTGTCAGGGGAGTGATTT
This sequence comes from Umezakia ovalisporum Ak1311, assembly GCF_029891685.1. Taxonomy (NCBI): domain Bacteria; kingdom Bacillati; phylum Cyanobacteriota; class Cyanophyceae; order Nostocales; family Nodulariaceae; genus Umezakia; species Umezakia ovalisporum. Next base: position 8,789 of record NZ_JANQDJ010000037.1, read on the forward strand.
ATATGCTTTGGGTGTAACTTGTGTGCGTCTGTTAACGCAATGTTTACCATCAAAAAATACCTATGGAGAAATTAATGATCCTCTTTATGATGCCATGAATGGCAATTGGTTATGGCGAGAAGAATTACACAAAAAAGGTATGACCATTGGTGAAGAATTAAGCAAAATTTTAAATAACTTGCTGAAACATTTACCTAGTGAAAGATATCTTTCAGCAAGAGAAGTTCTAAATGATTTGAACTTTACCAAACCATCCCCTATTGAACCAAAAAATGTAGAAACTTCCTTACCTGTATTAATCAGATTACCATTGCTAATAAATAAATTAACACCTCCATTACCCTCCTTAGAAACCTTTCAATTTGAAGTAGTTACAGTAGATACAGCAGGTAGAGAAGTTAACCGCAATTTTCTGAACGCCAAATTCTTTACCGAAAAATTAAATGACACAGTCACACTAGAAATGGTGTCAGTTCCTGGTGGTAGTTTCATGATGGGTTCGCCAGAGTTTGAAGGAGATGCTGACGAAGGTCCTCAACACGAAGTGATTCTCAAACCATTCTTTATGGGGAAATTTCCCATAACTCAAGGTCAATGGAAGGCCGTAGCGGCTTTACCTCAAATTAAACAACCGTTAAATCCTTATCCCTCAAAATTTAAAGGTTATAATCGGCCTGTAGAAAATATATGTTGGTACGAAGCTGTAGAATTTTGCGCCAGACTCTCAGAAAAAACCGGACGTGAATATCGCTTACCCAGCGAGTCGGAATGGGAATATGCTTGTCGCGCTGGAACTACTACATCTTTCCATTTTGGTGAAATGATTACCAGTGATTTAGCCAATTGTAACAGCAAAGAAACAACGGATGTGGGTAGTTTTCAAATCGCCAACACCTTTGGATTGTATGATATGCACGGGCTGGTGTGGGAGTGGTGTGCTGATACTTGGCATAACAATTATCATGGCGCACCTGCGGATGGAAGCGCCTGGGAAGTGGGCGGTGATTTTCATCGTCGGCTATTACGTGGCGGTTCTTGGAATTTTAGTTCGGAACTTTGTCGTAGCGCCAGCCGTAGTTGGAATGAGTCGGATGGTGGTTTGAGAATATGCGGTTTTCGGGTTGTATTGTCCGCAGTTCCTTAGTAGCGTGAAGTTTAAACTCAATTTAACTAACCTCTCTCCACCGGTGCTGTGTATCATATCCTTAAGGAAACTGTGGTAGTGGTAAGTTGACGGGGAATATGTTAACTAAACGCAAAAGTCGTAGTATTGCGGCAATTTTAGCTTTATCGGGTACTCTGACAATTTCAGGGTTACATAAGTTTTATTTAGGACAACCGTTGTGGGGTTTGTTGTATGTCTTGCTTTCCTGGACTCCTATTCCCAAGGTAGCAAGTGCTATTGAGGGGGTTTGGTATTTAGCGCAAGATGAAGCAGCTTTTGACCGTCATTTTAATTTAGGTAAGTCAGCAGTCAAAAGTTCACCACAAACTGGTGATCAGGTACAAGCAATTGCTAAGGCTTTACGGGAATTAGATACTCTCCGCCAAGATGGGCTGATTTCTGAGTATGAATTTGAGCAAAAGCGCCGTCAGCTGCTGGAGCAAATTTCTTAATTGGACATTCCCACTGTTTTCAGTCGTTGGGAATGTTGAGCAGTGGGCTTTGAGCTTGAATTTGATGTAAGCAAAAAAAATGAACTGGCTACCTTTAAACCCCAAATTGCAAAAACTCCGTGCCAAACTCCTCAATGATCCTTATTATCGATTACAGTCCGGCGAGGAAATTCAGCTAGCGGTAAAATTAGGTATTCGGATTGATGCTAATCAAGCGACTGTAGATGATTGGTTACGGCTACCTGGTTTGTCCATTCACCAAGCGCGATCGCTTGTGGAACTTTCACGCTCTGGTGTTAAATTTTATTGTATTGAAGATGTTGCTGCGGCTTTAGCTATACCTACACAGCGACTAGAACCATTAAGGCCGCTAGTCAGTTTTATTTACTATGATGAAGAATCTTTAGATTGTCCTACCCAGTTAGTTAATCTGAATACTGCCACAGTTGAGCAATTAGTTGTAATTCCTTTTATAGATGTGTCTCTTGCTGAAGCAGTAGTGCAAAATCGGCTATCAGCTGGGCTTTACCGCAACTTGGCAGATTTCCAGCGACGGTTGAATTTACCAGGGGAGGTGATGGCCCAACTGATGTATTTTCTCCGGTTTTGATACGATATCCCACCTGAGCTAATTGTCAGGAAAACATAGAGTGACACTCAACTGAGTGAATTGAATTTAAAATCGAAAATTCACCCACCCTCAATGAAACCAATGCGATCAGGAGGCCAAAAGCGAAATACAGCCCTACCAATAATATTTTTTCTTGGTAAAAACCCCCAGTAACGAGAATCGTTGCTATCGTTGCGGTTATCTCCCATGACAAAAAATTTCTCTTCTGGGATTTGTACCGCTGGAAAGGGCTGATTTGGGGGTTCGGCTATGTAGTCTTCTTCTAAGGCTTCACCGTCGAGGTAAACTTCACCGTTGGCTACTTTGAGTATCTGACCAGGGACACCAATGACACGCTTAATAAAGGCTTGGTCTTGGGGATATCCCCGACGTTGCAATTCTGCAGGAGGCTGAAAAACGATAATGTCTCCAGTAACGGGAGGGTGAAAACGGTATAAGACTTTTTCTACCACCAAGCGATCGCCTGTGTGTAAGGTAGGTAGCATAGAGTCTGATGGTATATAGCGGGGTTCAGCAATAAATGTTCTAATTAGGATTGCCAAGCATAAGGCGATGGCGATGAGAGTTAGATTTTCTTGCCAACTACTCCACCCTTTGGATGATGTAGGAGCTTGTTTTGCATCACTTTCGTGAGGATTCATAAAGATTTCAGCCAGTTGAAAAAGTGGGATGAATACCTTGTTATTTTGACGCTAAAGGTATGGTTGTGGCACTTTCACCTGTTCCCAGGGTGAATATTTGCTTTTTTTACCTATTTGTGAAAATACCAAAAATTATCCCTCTCATAAATACTCGAACTTTTGTTTGAATTAAAGTGTGTTAATTTCTGAACTAGATAGTGCTGACGCTTCTAGGTTGAAACAGGAACAAAATCTGAACAATTGATAGCATTTTTGAATTGGTAAAAATCAGATGACTACTATGAAATCTACGTTCTGGGGTTTTTCCTACACTGCACTGACAACATTTTGCTTATTGGGATTGACAGGTGCTTCAGCTGTTGATGGCAAAAATCAGGATGTAGAACTGAGAATTGCGATTGTGCAGCGATTTGGCGAGAATCCCCAGGGCCAGTTGCAATTAGAACCGACACCAGGCGATCGCTTACAGCTAAAATTTACAGCAGGTGATGAGGAAACAACCCTGGTCACCCAAAACCCAGTCAAGCTAGAAACGGTCATGGAACCTTTAGCTAAACTTGAGGTGAAGGAAGTAGTGGTTTTAGGTACATACCGCACCTTTGAGACTGCGGAAGATAGCGCTAAAAATTGGCGTTCTCAGGGAATAGAGGTGGAAATAGCTCAACCAGAACGCTGGCAAGTTTGGGCGAAACGAGATGTTTACAGTACTGCCTTACTGCGACGGTTGCTATTGCACAACCTCCAAGGTGCTGGCAAGGAAATGGCATATCTCGACACCAAAATTTTACAACAAGTGCCACGAGTCAGTTGGGAAGTAGATGGCAAGCGTTACACCCCAAATCATTTAAAAATAAGCACCAATAAAAACTTAATTCGGGTCAAGAAAGGCGAAAAACTGCAAAAAAATCGTCTTTATCCAGGATGGATAACTTTACAGCCAAACGCCTATGGTACATATACTTTAGTCAATGAAGTACCTTTAGAAAGCTATTTGCGTGGAGTTGTGCCTCACGAAATTGGTACAAATGCACCAACCGCAGCGGTGGAAGCCCAGGCAATTATCGCCCGGACTTATGCTTTAAGGAATTTGCGGAGATTTGCTACTGATAACTATCAATTGTGTGCTGATACTCACTGTCAAGTTTATAACGGATTGAGTGGAACAAGCCCCAGTACCGACAAAGCGATCGCGGCTACTAAGGGTATGGTTTTAACTTATAATAATCACCTGGTAGATGCCCTATATTCCTCTACTACGGGGGGTGTTACGGCTTACTTTAGTGATGTCTGGAATGGTGAAGATCGTCCCTATTTACGCCCAGTATTAGATGCTGCTACTAAGTTTTGGAATTTATCTGAGAAAAGTTTAGCAGATGAAACTAACTTTCGGAAGTTTATTAATCGGCGAGAAGGATTTAATGAAAGTACCTGGAACACTTTTCGTTGGAACAGGGAAACTTCTATTGATGATATTAACCAACTGTTGAAAAAATTCCTGGAAATCAAAAATAGCCCCTATGCTAAATTTGACACCGTGGAGGCTATGTCTGTAATGAAGCGTAGTAAAAGTGGACGGATTCTTGAACTCGCGGTGAAGACAGATACTGCCACTTTTACTCTAGAGAAAGACGAAATTCGTAGCGCCTTTGCTGCTCCTAAAAGTACGCTGTTTTATATAGAACCCCTCAACAAAGGCACACCCAATTTGTGGGGATATGCTTTTATTGGTGGTGGATTTGGCCATGGAGTGGGCTTAAGTCAAACTGGCGCTCAAAATTTAGCTAAACTAGGTTGGCCAAATTCAGAAATTTTGGAATTTTATTATCCCGACACTAAAATTACAAGTCTCAGCAAGGATATCAAGTTTTAGAAGTTGATTAAACCTTAAAAACTTGGTTTTTACCAATTATCATGGGCGGATTGACTAAAAACTCAACCAAGCTAAGTAGGAGAGTGTTGACACAATTACAATTAGTGCCGCCCAAATAAAGCGATTATCTTTAGTATTCACCTGACTGAGGTCAACTAATTCTAGTTCAGTAGGTGCTTTGGGAGTAGATTTCCCAGTATTACCAACTGCACGCATCTTGGTCTCATTATCAGACAATGTGCCTAAATCTGGGATTTCGGTCATCCATTCACTGGGGCGTTGGAGTTTTGGCGCTTTTAAAATATAAAGTAAACGCTTTGCCTGTTTACTAGTCTCTGGGAAAGGATGGCGTTGAAGTTGTTCACAAAGGGCGATGGCTTCTTCAGTGCGTGCAGCTGCTTCATAGGCTGTTACCAGCCAAATTTGAACTTCACCCCCAAGGCGAGAATTGGGAGATAACAAGGCGGTAGCTTTTTCCAAATTTTCCACAGCCTCTCGATATTTCCCATTTTCAAAGTTAAGTTTTCCAGTCTGATAAAGACTTCTGCCAATTTCTAAACTTTCTGTACTCACGTTTTACACACCAATCAGCACTGCTTTAATTTTGTCTCTGTCAGCAATATTGTCAAATTTCAACCAAGTCGCTGCGGCTATTTTATTGATTAAAATTCAGGTAATCAAATGCAAGTGAGGAAAAATATGCTGAAGATAAGGCATTTATCACTGAATTTGTTGGGGACGGGTATAATTTGCTGTGTAATCAGCCATACAATTACCCTAGCTGCTGCCCAAGGCCTAATGATAACGAATAACCCTGCTAAAGTCACTCAGCCGGCTGCTGTTGGTTCTTTGATATATGGTAGTCCAATTCCTATCCCTATGCCTGTAGATCCAAGGACAGGGTTAATCAGAAGCCGCAGCGATGGCGACTATCACTCCTATCCTATAATCATCCCCAGTGTGAATGGTAATTTTGGCTTGACTAATCAAACTTCAATTAATCCCATTAATCCCATAATTCGTAACTCACCCCTGGTGAATCCAGTGATGATTAATAATTCACCTTACAGTGTACGATCCATAAGGCGATCGCGAGTGAGGATTAATCATTCACGGCAGCGTACAAGATCCGCAGGGCGATCGCGGCTAACTCCTAAATATCCTAGGTAAAAGTTAGATTTGCTGTTTTTGCGACAACTGAGAACCGAGTATCATACTGCCAATACCACCATCAGTAAAGATTTCTAGTAGTAGGGCGTGGGGAATACGACCATCAATGATGTGTGCTGCACTTACGCCTTGGGCAAGCGATCGCACACAACAATTCACCTTTGGAATCATACCACCGCTGACAATACCATTGGCAACGAGTTCGCGAGCTTGGCAAATATCTATTTTAGGAATCAAGGTAGACGGGTCTTTGTAATCTCTGAGAATTCCTGGTGTGTCAGTTAGTAAAATTAACTTTTCTGCACCCAAGGCGGCGGCGATTTCCCCAGCTACGGTGTCAGCGTTAATGTTGTAAGCTTGTCCGTTGTGGTCTGTGGCTACGCTAGAGACTACGGGAATATAGCCATTACTAGAGAGAGTTTCCAAAACTTTGATATTGACAGTACTGACTTCTCCCACAAAGCCAATACCTTCTTGATCTTGGGGACGAGCTGTAATCAAGTTCCCATCTTTACCACACAGTCCTACCGCTAAACCCCCAGCCCGGCTAATCAGGGAAACAATTTCTTTATTGACTCGACCCACTAAAACCATTTCCACTACGTCCATAGTGGGAGTATCTGTGACTCGCAGACCATTTTTAAATTGTGCTTCAATACCTAGTTTATCCAACCAACTATTTATTTCTGGGCCACCGCCATGTACAAGAATAGGACGCAGGCCGACACAGGATAAAAAGACAATATCCCGTATTACTTTGTCCTTGAGGGTGCTATCTTTCATAGCCGCACCACCATATTTGACAACAACAGTGCGACCGACAAATTGTTGGATGTAAGGTAGTGCTTCGCTCAGTACACGTACACGAGTAGCTTCCGTTTGCCGGATGTATTCCGAATCGTTTTCCATCACCAGGAACTGTTAAGATTTAAAACTTATTTAGCCAGTTTAAAAGAATTTGGAACCTGCAACAATCTCCTAGCTAGACCTGTTGGTAAAATGGGACATTAGTTATGTTTTTTCTCTGTGTCGCGCCAATTGGTCTCTCCTTCAAAGCAGCTTCGCTAACAAGTCGGGAAACCCGCCCAAGACATTGGCTTCTAAGTACCCCTGTGGTTCGTTATGGAAAGTTTAAGTAACTTGACATAAGGAAAAAAGTAACCTAGGCTAAAGGTTCTATGCTCATGGCTGCTAAAATTGCTTGCTGACTTACGTGTTTATATAAAGCATCTAAATATTTGGTTACCACATCGCCAGAAGTTAAGCTTACCGTACTTTCTTCTGTTTTTGCCAAAGGAATTGTTCCCAAGACATCTAACACGGTTTCGCTGCTCGAAGGTGCAATCACAACTAAAGAAGACTCCAGTGGTTCATGATATTGCCAAAAACAAGCAAGGTTGACGGCTGATTGGGTCTGGGTCTGGGTTTGGTTAATCTCGGGTGTTTGAGGTGCGGTCACTTCAACTTTAGCACCGCGTAATTGACGTAGATCACTGATAATCTGCTCCTTGGTGCGTCCCCGTAATTGAAACAGCACAAAGGGGTCTTCACTAAAGCGATCGCCTAACTGATAGTATACTGCACCAATATGTTTACAAGGATTTGCTTTATCAGGACAAGAACATTTACTGTGAACATCAGAGAGTGTAAAAGGAAATAAAGACAAACCATTGGCTGTGAAAACTTCCTCAATATTTTGCGGCATTTCCCCTGCTAACAACTTGGCGGCAAAAATTGCTCTTTGGGACATTGTTTCAATTACATAACCCCACTCTTCCTCACTAAAATGGTCAAGGGCAAGAGAAACTTTATAAGGTTCAGGTTCACTACCTTGTACTTTAGCTAATACTTTTGTTCCCTTAAACTCAATCTTGAGTACATTTCCCTGGCGAGCATAGTTTCTAGCACGTTCCAAACGCTTTTTAAAACGATAAGAATCTAATAATTCTAGCCACTTTTGTGACCACCATTCACGGCTTGCTTGCAAAGTCTCATTATTCATAATTCCTACTTCGTAATTTTTAGAGCAATTTCCACCCTTGTGTAATTCACTCAGAGAAAATCTGCTGTAATTTTTAGTTTCTAGTCTTCTTCAATTATGGCACTGCGATCAAGTATGAGTAGGTTACGCAATTGATCTGTATCCATTTCCGTTAGCCACTCTTCACCGACACCAACTACTTGTTCGGCTAATTGTTTTTTACTTTCAATCATGTCATGAATTTTTTCTTCTAATGTACCATTACAGACAAATTTATGTACTTGGACATTTCGGGTTTGACCAATGCGAAATACTCTGTCAGTAGCTTGATTTTCTACTGCGGGATTCCACCATCTGTCAAAGTGAAATACGTGATTAGCTCTGGTTAAATTCAATCCTACTCCACCTGCTTTTAAAGAAAGAATCATAATCGGAGGACCTTGAGGATCGTGTTGGAAACGCTCAATCATTTCCTCTCGTTGTTTTTTACTGGTACTACCATACAAAAAGAAGATTTCTTCCCCAAGGTTTTTTTGTAAATGAGGTTGTAATAACTTACCCCATTCAGCAAATTGGGTGAAAATTAAAGCTCTGTCTCCTTCTTCTAAAGCCACGGTTAACATTTCTTCTAGCCGTTGCAGTTTAGCGGAACTATGTTGTTGCAGTGAGTCTAGTTTCAAATATTGAGCTGGGTGATTACAGATTTGTTTCAGTTTGATGAGTAAAGCTAAAATCATGCCACGACGTTGTAAACCTGAGCCAGAGTCAATTTCTGCTAAGGATGCTTCCACTACTTGTTGATAAAGTGCAGCTTGTTCAGGAGTGAGACCACAAAAAACTGTCATTTCTTGCTTCTCTGGCAAATCTTGAATAATGTCTTGATCTGTTTTCAGACGGCGCAAAATAAATGGTTGTACCAAAGCCCGCAACTGATTTAAAGATGCGGTATCACCATACTTTTGAATTGGTATAGCAAACCGTCTCTGAAAAAATTGGCGATTTCCCAAATACCCAGGATTGAGGAAATCGAGAATAGACCACAATTCTTGGAGTTTATTTTCTACTGGTGTCCCTGTTAGAGCTATACGAAACGTAGTTTTTAATTCCCTGACGGCCTGGGATTGTTTAGCTTCAGGATTTTTCACATTCTGAGCTTCATCTAATACCACCACCTGCCAATCAACAGTTTGCAAAGTTTTAATATCCCGGTGGATAAGTGAGTAACTGGTAATAATTACATGATGTTTTTTGACTGCTTCCGTAAATGCTTTACTTTTCAGACGTTTATCGCCCTGGTGCTGTAAAACCTTGAGGCTAGGAGCAAATTTTTTAATTTCCCGTTCCCAGTTACCTAAAATAGAAGTCGGACAAACAAGTAATGTGGGATTTTTTAGTGCATCCTGTTCCTTGAGATGGAGTAGAAAGGCAATGAGCTGAATGGTTTTTCCCAGTCCCATATCATCTGCGAGACAAGCACCCAAGCCCCAACGTTCCAAGAAAGCTAGCCAAGCGACACCTCTTTGTTGATAAGGTCGCAATTGTCCTTGAAAATTGTTGGGTGTTGGTAGGGGTGCGTAGGCCGTATGGTTACTTGTGAGCGCGCCAATTAATTCTTGCAATGTCCCCGATGCTTCAAAGCTGACCACGGGTAATTTTTCAATTACCTGGGTATCTCCAGAACTAAGACGTAAAGCATCTTCCAACGAAAGTGTCATTTGGTCTTTACGAGCAGCAAAAAACGCCTTTGCAGTTTTAATATCTTGGGGTCGCAATTCCACCCACTCGCCATTAATTTCTACCAGTGGGCTATTTAAGGCTACAAGTTTATTAAACTCGGTTTCAGAAATTGTCTGTCCACCAATTGCCAATTGCCATTGAAAATTCAGTAGACTCTGTAAACCCAAGGATCCCTGTTTTTTATGTTCGGTTTCAGCGTTAATTTTTAAGCCCAAACGATTTGCCCATCCTTCACGGTGAGCCAAACTAGGAGGCAAAATCACTCCCAAGCCACTATCTTCAAATCGCCAAGCCACGGACTTAATAAATTCATATGCCTGTAATGGGTTGAGGCGACAAGATTGGGGATATTCTGTTTCTAAACTGGTTGCCAGAACTGGATACAACCTGGAAGCTAACCCCAATCCCCGCAATAATGTTTCTTGGGGTTGATCAATGGTACGACCTTGATAAACTAATTGTTCAACTGGGTGATTCCAAACAGTTAGTGTATCCACCAAAAAATCGGGGTCATCGGCGGCTTGCAGAAAATATGCCAACAGCCAATCTGTTCTGCCAGATGCAGGCGGAAGCAGTTGAAAACAGCTGCGAAATAACGCTTTTCCCACCAGTTGGTATTGCAAAGGCATAGTCCAAGCTTTGAGCGTTGCTTCCAGTCTTTCTACTTCCATGGTATCTGCACTCACTGTGTTAGATGCATTAGTTAAACCTTGTAGCCACTGTCGCACTGCAAATGCTAAAGATGCCATCACCCTGGGTTCTAGTGGTGTTTGAGAAGTTACCATTCGCCTCACTTGGGCATCAATGGTACTGTTGAGAAATCCTAATAATAATTCCTGTGGTTCAGTTGGCAAGTCCACTGCTAAGTATTTTTCTACCAACTCAGTGCTTTGTTGATAAGTACAACAAGCCAATGGCATCTTTGCGGAAAATTTTTCTAGGCGGGTTCCGTCTACAGCACTGTCTAAGAGAACTTGCCACTTAGCAAAAGTAGAACTATCCGATTGCCGTTGGATAGTTGGCAAGAACTTAGACCGCGAGATTAAATCCCAACTCCAACGGGCAACCTGTGACCAAAAACGTAAGTCGCCACCGAACAAAGCATGTCCCTCCTTAGCAGCATTCAAGGGAACAGCAGCCAGAAATTTTATGGCTTCAGTTGGGTTGAGACAAAAACCTTCGACTCGCCATGGTTGAAGATATTGGGGTGAGTTGATTTCAGATTCAAGGCTAGCAGAGTGTAAAGGCGCAATAAATTCTATTTCTTGGTGATGATTTTCTTGAATATGAGTTGGTAAAGCAATGATTTGACAGTGCGTTGGCAAGGTGAGTTTAATAGCACTTTTAACTTTAGCAGTGCCCTTAGTGGCAGTTACAGCAACTTGGTTTGGCTGTATTAAGTTGGCAATGACGATGTTATGAGAAACCATCCATTCACTCAACTCAACTGGTGTCATTGCCAATGGATGTAGTGGTATATCCTGGGATGCACTAGGCTCAAAGTTTACTCGTGATGAACGCCAAGTTTCACCCCAAATAAATAAACAACTATGATCATTTTTTACTAACCAATTACCGTGTAAAATTGCCATTTGCTAATTACTCAAATTTTGTTTTAATTAAAGTATTAAATTGTCGATTTTGTAATTTTAAGTTTTATCAATAAAAATAATTATTTATCAAGTTTTTACCCTAGGGATAATATACAAACAGGGTAAGTGAAAACCCTGCCACTCTTGGATCCAGTACGGTCTTTTAGGTAAGCAATAATGAATAACTGGCGGGGCGGTTTTTTGATTCATCATCTTTTATTATACAACCTGGGTTATGGAGTCAGGGTAGAAGAGGGTTATTGACAACTGCTTGACAGGTAGGGTCTTTCCTCAACCTCCACAGCTAGCAAACGTTTTTCCTACCGTCCATTAAAAAATATTTAAACTCTTGTAATCCTTTGAATAACTTGTTTATCTTTGTGTGTACCAGAAGTCAGTCTGAAAGCATAAATGTTAGGATTGCCACATAAAGAGAATAGCGAAAGAGAAGGAAAAAAAACTGAATGGCAGAAGTTGATAAGTCAATATCCTTCGATGGCAGGGATATTCGACTGAAGGTAGGCTTACTAGCTCCCCAGGCTGGTGGGTCAGTTTTGATCGAATCAGGGGACACATCTGTTTTAGTGACGGCTACACGCTCCAAGAGCAGAGAAGGAGTTGATTTTCTTCCCTTGACAGTAGATTATGAGGAAAGACTGTATGCCGCAGGTAGGATTCCTGGAGGAATCATGCGTAGAGAAGGTCGTCCACCCGAAAAAACAATTCTTACTAGCCGTCTGATCGACCGTCCCATGAGGCCTTTATTTCCTTCATGGCTACGAGATGACCTGCAAATTATCGCCCTTACCCTGTCAATGGATGAGTTGGTACCACCTGATGTACTAGCAGTGACCGGGGCTTCCATTGCTACCCTGATGGCAAAAATTCCTTTTAATGGGCCAATGGCAGCAGTGCGGGTTGGGTTGGTGGGAGATGATTTTATTATTAATCCCACCTATGCAGAAACTGAAAACGGAGACTTGGATCTGGTAGTGGCTGGTTCACCCCACGGTGTCATCATGGTGGAGGCCGGAGCTAATCAATTGCCAGAGCAAGATATTATTGAAGCAATTGATTTTGGTTACGAAGCTGTAAGAGATTTAATCAAGGCCCAGGAAGATTTGTTAGCGGAAATCGGGTTGCAAATTGTGCAAGAAGCACCACCAGAAGTAGACCTGACTTTGAGTGATTATATCCGCGATCGCGCCAGCGATGATATTAAGAAAATCCTGTCTCACTTTGACTACACCAAAGCCGAACGGGATGAAGCTTTGGAGGCTGTTAAGGAGCAAATTGCTGGTGGAATAGAAGAATTGCCAGAAGAACATCAAGTTAAAGCTGCGGCAGTTGACAACACCAAAGCGGTTGGTAACACCTTTAAAGATATCACTAAGCATTTGATGCGCCGTCAAATCATTGAGGACAACGTTCGCGTTGATGGTCGCAAACTCGATGAAGTGCGTCCTGTTTCTTGCCAAGTTGGTGTATTACCCCGGCGAGTCCACGGCAGTGGTTTATTTAACCGGGGGTTAACCCAAGTATTATCCACTTGTACTCTTGGTACTCCTGGAGATGCCCAAAATCTCACAGATGACTTGCAAACAGACCAATCCAAACGTTACCTACATCATTACAACTTCCCGCCTTTCTCCGTTGGCGAAACTAAACCTATGCGTTTTCCGGGGAGGCGCGAAATTGGTCATGGTGCTTTAGCGGAGCGAGCCTTGGTACCTGTGCTACCACCAAAAGAACAATTCCCCTACGTAATTCGGGTGGTATCAGAAGTACTTTCTTCCAACGGTTCCACTTCTATGGGTTCGGTGTGCGGTTCCACGTTATGTTTGATGGATGCCGGTGTACCAATTACCAAACCTGTGAGCGGTGCGGCAATGGGTTTGATTAAAGAAGATGACGAAGTGCGAATTCTCACAGACATTCAAGGCATTGAGGACTTTTTGGGGGACATGGACTTTAAAGTTGCCGGGACAGATGCTGGTATTACCGCCTTGCAAATGGATATGAAAATCTCTGGCCTTTCATTAGAGATCATTGCCCAAGCTATCCACCAAGCTAAATCAGCGCGGTTGCATATTCTGGACAAAATGCTGGAGACCATCCAAGAACCACGGGTTGAGACTTCACCCTATGCGCCACGTCTACTGACCATCAAAATTGATTCAGACATGATTGGTTTGGTCATTGGCCCTGGAGGTAAAACAATCAAGGGCATTACTGAGGAAACTGGTGCTAAGGTTGACATTGAAGACGATGGTACAGTGACAATTTCTGCTGTGGATGAGAGCAAGGCGAAAAAAGCCCGTAACATCATTCAAGGCATGACTCGTAAGTTGAATGAAGGTGATGTTTATGTGGGGCGTGTGACTCGCATTATCCCCATTGGTGCATTTGTTGAATTTCTGCCGGGTAAAGAAGGCATGATTCACATTTCTCAATTAGCTGACTATCGCGTTGGCAAAGTTGAAGATGAGGTGGCTGTTGGGGATGAAGTGATTGTCAAGGTCAGAGAAATTGACAATAAAGGACGGATTAATCTCACACGTTTGGGTATTCACCCAGACCAGGCAAGTGCGGCACGGGAAGCTGCGATGGTGAATCGATAAATCGATTGGGGATTTTAGATTTTTATCTAAAATCCACGATGCCTGGTTGTAATGTATTGCGCTAATTTTGTGAACTTGAAGATAAAAACGCCAGGAGCAAATGTGAATTTGAACTTGGATTTAGCAACGCCCTATGATGCTACTTATGCATATCCCGAAAAACTTTGCATGGGGTTTTTGACAACATTTTATGGATGCTTCCGAATTATTAGAAACAATCACACAGCTCATTGATCAGACTGAACAAGGCGAAATTGATCCATGGGATGTGCAGGTAATTGAGGTGATTGACCGCTACCTGGAACTAATGGCACCGGAAGTCGAAGCTAAAGGCTATGAGTCTGACTTGTCGCAATCGGGACAAGCTTTTTTGTCGGCATCGATGCTAGTGTTATTCAAGGCTAACACTTTGATGCAATTATCTTTAGTAGAAGATGCAAGTGAGAATGTAGCAGATGATGTAATGTCAACAAGTGAGGATAGTTTATCACATCATAGTCATCGATTGCAGCTAGAGCGACATTTGCGCCGCCGTCCATCAGCAATGCCACCGCCAAAGCGGCCTGTGACTCCACAAGAGTTAATCAAGCAATTACAGATCATGGCGGACCAGCTCAAACTTGTTGACAAATCCAGCAAACCTCTTCGATCCAAGGGTCGGTCTAGGGTCCAAAATATCCGCCAGGCGCTAGAATTAGCTCACCAAGAAAATCTGACGGAAGTGGCCGGGGAATTAGAGCAATTGTTGTATTGTGGGGCAACAGAGCTGTTTCTCAAACAAAACTGTTTGAATTTAGAACAACTAGTAGATTTGTGGAGTCAAACCAAGCAACCACAGCAAAACAGTTTTAACCATGAGTCAGAACATAGCCACTTGGTTAGTGTTTTCTGGGCGCTACTACTGCTTTCAGCGCAATCGAAAGTTGAATTATTACAAGACGAGTTTTACCAGGAAATTAAAATTCGCTTACCGGAAAACGAGTCAAAGCCCCTGCTTTCTGAGCCTGGGGATGTGGGGGATTAGGGAGTTTGGCACTTTGTTAAAATATGCGTTCTTGCTCATCCTTGGTCTAAAGACAGGAAGTTTTGCAGACATCCTCTTAGCAGATAAAAAGCCTCAATACAGTAAATTAAAATTATAATCGGTTACTTGTCATCTGGTCATACCTAAAAAGTTGCAATCAGCAGCAAATTCCTGTTATCCCTGTTTTTAGGAGTTAGTTTGAGCAAAAATTAACACTGATGATTAAGTATCACTTGTTGAGAGTAAATTGGTTTGTGTTTGAGGAATAAAATTTTATGAAAGCCATGATTCTTGCGGCGGGTAAGGGTACTCGTGTGCGTCCCATTACCTATACAATTCCCAAACCGATGATTCCTATCTTGCAAAAGCCAGTGATGGAATTTCTGCTGGAACTTTTGCGCCAACATGGATTTAACCAGATTATGGTGAATGTTAGCCATTTGGCGGAGGAAATTGAAAACTATTTTCGTGACGGTCAACGGTTTGGGGTAGAAATTGCTTATTCTTTTGAAGGTAAAATTGATGATGACGGCAAACTGGTGGGAGAAGCCATTGGTTCAGCTGGTGGGATGAAGCGTATTCAAGACTTCTCACCATTTTTTGATGATACCTTTGTGGTGTTGTGCGGTGATGCTCTCATTGACTTAGATTTATCTGCGGCTGTAAAGTGGCATAAATCCAAAGGGTCAATTGCCACAATAATTACGAAAAATGTTGCACTTGAGGAGGTCTCCAGTTATGGTGTAGTGGTTACTGACGAGAGTGGTCGTGTTCAAGCTTTCCAAGAAAAGCCGTCCCAGGAGGAAGCTATTAGCACGAACATCAATACCGGTATTTATATTTTTGAGCCGGAGGTGTTTGAGTACATACCTTCTGGGGTTGAATATGACATTGGTGGTGAGTTATTTCCCAAATTGGTAGAAGTTGGTGCGCCTTTTTACGCCATTGCCATGGATTTTGAATGGGTAGATATTGGTAAAGTACCAGACTACTGGCGGGCAATTCATGGTGTATTGCTAGGCGATATTAAAAATGTCCAAATTCCCGGTAATCAAGTTGCTCCTGGGATCTATACTGGCTTGAATGTGGCTGTGAATTGGGACAAGGTGGATATTACAGGCCCTGTGTACATTGGTGGCATGACCAGAATAGAAGATGGTGCCAAAATTGTTGGCCCGGCGATGATTGGCCCTAATTGCTGGATATGCAGTGGGGCTACTGTAGAGAACAGCGTTATTTTTGAATGGTCGCGATTAGGTCCGGGGGTAAGATTGGTTGATAAGTTAGTGTTCGGACGTTACTGCGTAGATAAAACGGGAAATGCAATAGATGTTCAAGCCGCGGCTTTAGATTGGCTGATTACTGATGCTCGTCAGATACCTCCATCGGTAACACCTTTTGAGCGTCAAGCTATTGAGGACTTGCTGGGGACGAATGCAATTTAGAGACTGACCTTTCCCCTCGCCTAAAGGCGAGGGGAGGAGTCAATTCGGTTTTGGATTTGGATTATTTAATGCTAGATTCCTTACACTCTGGTATCACCATCGGTTTTTTCGGTTTTCTATCACAATTTAGAGATGTAATTTATACGGACTTTTCTCTATAAATGTTGGTTGGCCATGGCTGATTCCAAATCTTGAAACTTCCAAAATTTCTGGTGTGACATTTGAGAGTCCGGAGTGAGGGTAGATTGCAGTTGAATCCAAAATCTAAAGTTCCTACTTTTTAGCTATTAAGATAAGTGTATCTTCCTAGACTTTGTTCATAGGTTTGTAGTAGTCGTTGAGATTCAGCTAGGGTAATATGTTTTTCTTCTAATGCTTTTTCACAACGCTGACGGATATTTTCCACCATATCTTCAGAATCATACTGTACATACCTCACCACTTCGCTCATGGTGTCACCTTTAACGACGTGTTGAATTTGGTAGCCTTTGGGTGTCAACTGGATGTGAACAGCGTTAGTGTCGCCAAATAAGTTGTGCAAATTACCCATGATTTCTTGATAAGCTCCATTGAGGAACATCCCCAGGTAGTAGGGTTCTTCTGGCTTGAAGGTGTGCAGTTCTAACACTGATTTGACATCGCGTAGGTCGATAAAACGGTCGATTTTCCCATCACTATCACAAGTAAGATCTGCCAAAATTCCCCGGCGGATGGGTTCTTCGCCTAGACGATGTATTGGCATGATGGGGAATAGTTGGTCTATTGCCCAACAATCTGGTGCTGATTGAAACACAGAAAGATTTACGTAATAAATTGAAGCCATGATTTTTTCTAGGTCTTCCAATTCGTCAGGTACGTATTCCTGCTGTCTAGTGATGTTAAGAATTTTTTGACAACAAGCCCAGTAGAGTCGCTCGGCCTTGGCTCGTTCTGCGAGGCGCAAAATTCCTAAGTTGAAGCGGCTGATGGCTTCTTCTTTAAATTGGGCAGCGTCGTGAAAGAATTCTTGATAATTCTCTTGGTTGATGGATTGGTAAGTTTCCCACAAGTATTTGGTGACGGGGGATTCTCCTTCTTCTGGGGGTTCTGGTAAATCGAGGGGAACATCACTAGTACTTAGAACATCAAAAATCAATACCGACTGGTGTGAAGCAATGGCTCGTCCACTTTCACTAATCAGTGTTGGTACAGGAATCTGCCGCTCTGCACAAGTATCTTTTAACTCTGCTACGATATCGTTAGCATAGTTTTGCATGTTGTAGTTTTTGGAGGCGTAGAAGTTGGTTTGAGAGCCGTCATAATCTACACCCAAGCCTCCTCCAACATCGAGATACTTCATGTCAGCGCCTAACATAGCTAACTCTACGTAGATGCGACTTGCTTCTTGGATGGCATCTTTAATGACGTTAATGGCGGAGATTTGTGAACCAATGTGGAAGTGCATTAATTGCAAACAATCTAACAAGCTAGCTGCCTGGAGCTTGTTAACAGCTTCCATAATTTCGGGAATTGTCAGACCAAACTTAGCGCGATCGCCTGTGGAAGTTCCCCAGCGTCCCATACCTTGAGTACTTAATTTGGCGCGAACTCCCAAAATTGGTTTAATCCCTAACTGTTTGTGAGCAGCGATAACCAAGTCGAGTTCTTCCACTTGTTCTATGACAACAATTGAGGTTTGCCCTAGTCTTTGGGCTAACATTGCTGTTTCGATGTATTCCCGGTCTTTGTAACCGTTGCAAATTAGCAATGCTCCTGGTGTATCCAACAAAGCTAAAGCAATCATTAATTCAGGTTTAGAACCAGCTTCTAAGCCAAATTGATGAGGTTTACCAAACTTTACTAAATCTTCAATTAAATGGCGTTCTTGGTTACACTTTACGGGAAAAACGCCACGATATACCCCTGGGTAGTTATAGCGGGCTATGGCTTTGTTAAAGCAAGCATTCAACCGCTCGATTCGGTCTTCCAAAATATCAGAAAAGCGAATTAACATTGGTAGTCCTAAGTTACGCTGCTTCAAGGCGTTGACTAATTCAAACAAATCCAAAGAACCACCGCGATCGCCTTTGGGAGAAACCGTAATATGACCAGCAGCATTAATGGAAAAATACGGATGTCCCCAACCTTCTATACGATATAAAGCTTCGCTATCTTCAATTTTCCAAGACCGGGGCAAACCTCCTGTTGTATTACTAGGTGGTAGGAGCTTTTTTTGTTTGTGACTTTTTACTTCTGATTTGTGTCCATTGGCAGACATGACCACCTCTTCAGATGTACGAATTGATTCAGCACCCATTTTTCGTGACCTCTGTATTGCACCCACGAATTAACACTTTAACGCATCGCGAAAGTCCCCACCCTCAATTGACTGATGGGGTGGGGATAAATAGCTGTGAAAAGCCCTGTGAAAAGCAAAATTGTTCTCAACCAATATTAGGCACAGCCAAATTTGAGCAGAGAACATTTGAAGTTTTTTTATTTTTTTGTCAATGCTAGTTTATCACATGGTGAGGGATGTCAACTGAGGGACTTTCCTGGGTTGACAGTGGATCAAGGTCAGTAGCCAGCCTTGACTAGTTGAGGGCATTTAACTTACAGGGGATATGCACTTAGGGATAATTTCTGAGGTAGACTCTGATTGGTCATTAGTTATTACTCATAAGTCAAAACTGTCAAATCTTGATGGTATGAACAGAAAAACAAAGGCAAATGAGCACAACTGTGACTAGATCAAAAATGTATGAAGTTTTGGGAGATAGCTTTGGAACGAACATTCTTAGCAATTAAACCTGATGGTGTACAGCGTGGACTGGTGGGTGAAATCATCCGTCGCTATGAAGCTAAAGGTTTTACCCTTGTCGGTTTAAAATTCATGAATGTCACTAGCGAATTGGCTGAACAGCATTATGATGTTCACCGTGAAAGACCATTTTTTGCCAGTTTAGTGGAATTTATCACCTCTGGACCCGTTGTAGCGATGGTTTGGGAAGGTGAGGGAGTTGTTGGTGCTGCGAGAAAAATCATTGGTGCAACTAACCCATTGACAGCAGAACCTGGAACAGTTCGAGGAGATTTTGGTATTAACATTGGCCGCAATTTGATCCACGGTTCCGACGCTTTAGAAACTGCACAAAGAGAAATAGCTTTGTGGTTTAAGGATGAAGAGTTAGTGAATTGGCAACCACATTTAACACCTTGGTTACGAGAATAAATTAGCAACTTTAGCAATTGGAGACTGGGGACTGGGAATCAACTGATCCTCATTCCCTGGACTCTAACTTTTGGTTTCTACTTCACTTGTTTCGGGTTTTACTTCGGGTAACTCAAGGTTAGTACGCTGAGAAAATCCCCAGACCAAAATCAAGGCGATGGCTGAAATTACCAACCATTCTGGTGGGACTAACTTATCGTTGACGACTTTTAACAACAGACGCAAGCCCACAAACGCTACGGTGATATAGCCTGCATCTTCGAGGTTTTTAAATTCATCCAACCACCGGATAAACAATCCGGCCATGAATCGTAGTGTAATTATGCCAATGGTTGCACCCGTTAGCACCAACCATCTTTCTTGAGAAACTGCGATGGCCGTTGTCACACTATCCAAAGAAAATGCTAAGTCTGTAAATGCAATTACAGGTATTGCTTGCAACAAAGAGTTAAAACGGGGTCCGTGATGATGGTCGTCTTCGTCTTGTTCTGAAGTAAAGTGTTGGAATACCAACCACAACAAATAGGCAGCACCTAATAGTTCAAATTGCCAAAACTTTTGTATCCAAGTGGCGGTGAGAATCAGGCTAATTCGCAGCACATAGGCAACTACTAAACCGACATTAAGGGCTTTACGTTCTAGGTCTTTGTCTTCTAGTCCTTGGGCGATGGCTGCCAGGGCGATGGCGTTGTCAGCAGATAACACTGCCTCTAATAGTATGAGGATCAGCAAAACTATGGGGGCTTCAATGGTTAAGTTAAAGTGAAGATAATCAAAAATGTGGTCTAGCATTCCGGGTTTCTCAAGGAGGGAAAATAAAAATTATTTGATAAGTGCAACAAAATGCTACTCTTATTCAGCTTAACGCGTTGCTGTTGCATTCTCATCGGATAATCTCAAGTAATATTCAAACCATCCCTTTACCGGAAAACAAGCCAAAGCCCCTGGCTTCTGGGTGTGGGGAGTGTCAATCGGTGTGGCCCGCAGTTGTGCTAAATTTTTGCTCACAGTTATTGTATTTGGATGATTATCCCCCAACACTTGCTGACAAATCTCTAAAGCTTGGAGATACAAAGGTTCAGCTTGGTGGTACTGTCCTTGGGATTCGTAGAGTAATGCTAGGTTGTTAAGGCTGGTGGCTAATATCAGTTTAATATGAAGCTGCATAGAAAAGAGCTTCTAAAATAAAGTTAAAAGAAGAGACAGACATGACTTGTTCAAAAGTTAATTGGTCAAATAGCTGCTGAATGTGCTCAGGTAAATCTTGTCAAGAAGGGAAAAGTACGTTTTTGAGAGATTTCTTGATAAACTGCCAAAGCCCCTGGATGGGATTGAGTTCGGGAGAATGAGGGGGTTCCAATGATAGCAGAATTAGCATGGGCGGGAGCCTGGTCAATCTGTAAAATCGCGTAATCAGACCTTAATTGCGCCGATAGCCAATGTAAAAACTGTTGAAAATAGTCACCATTGAGCTTGGGGTATTCGTGCTGGAAGTGCTTTCCGGTCAACGGTTAAATTGCACCATAAATCCAAAAATTATCTCTTTCCCATTTGACTGGGACTGTGGGCTTGACTCCTTTGCCTGTAATCAATTTCCCTGTCAATGTTTTCAGACCCACTCTTGTCTCATCCTGACACAGACAGTGTACACACTTGCCTGGCGCTAGCAGTTTTTCCAGACTGACTATCAGCAGACCAAGTTTTTTTTAAATTCGGTTATAAGTTTTTCATCCTGGTGATAGCTTTGCGGAGGCGGTACTTTTAGTTTCGCTCCCAAACTATATCTCACCCAGGGATAGACCGTTCCATACTCGATATCTAGTGCATGTTTGAGTTTCAACCGCTCAACTATTGCTCAGTAACTGCTAAACCCTTCTCCTGTTTCTAACTCTTGTTTTAATGAAGCGATCGCTTCCTCATGGATTTTTCGTTTTGCCCTGGTGCTTTCTTCACTGCTAATAACCCAGCCAATCCATCTCCTTTATACCTCTTTAACCATCTCGTCACTGTTGACGTATCCCTGGCCAGGTGATGCCGATGCCAATAGCTTTGAAGTGGATGGCACAGTGTTGTATCTCAAAGCCGATACAGTATTAGACTACGAAACCAAGAATAGTTATGCCCTAACAATAAATGTAGATGATGAGACGGTAGGCAACACACCAGACGTTACCACTAACTTCACCTTAGAAGTTACACATTTTAACGAAGCACCAACAACTGGTTTAGCCATAGCCGCAACCAACGCCAGCCAAACCGAAGGGAACACAGACACCAAAGCCCTCACCTTCACCATCACTCGTTCTGGTAACACCACAAGTACAAATGCTGTGAGCTGGGCTGTGACAGGTACAGAAACTAACCCCGCCAACCCAGAGGACTTTGGGGGAACATTACCAACAGGTAGCGTCACTTTTAACCCAGGAGACACATCTCGACTAATTACCGTTTACGTCACTGGTGACACTACTGTAGAGGCAGATGAAACCTTTACCGT
>NZ_JANQDJ010000038.1:0-2729 GCF_029891685.1 Umezakia ovalisporum Ak1311
TTAGAGGATTATGGTTTTTGGTCACAGGAAATTGCTAGACAAAAAGCCCAACAAACTGAGCCTGATAAACCTTTCCGTCGTGGTCGCATTTGGTGTTAGTTGTAGATTTGATATCCCTGATTTCTTCAAGAAATTGGGGATCTGAATTTTAAGGACTGCTTTTCCTACAACATGAGTAGGGGTTTAGTATTGCCTACAAAGATATTGGTTTTGTAGATAAATTGCAGATGTCAATAAGTAGGTAGGCGAAAAAATTTATAACTATGTAACGAAAACTTAACCATAAGTATTAGAGTTAAATTTTACACGTTGCGTATTATAATTTCCTTTTTCTCCCCTAGCCGTAACACCATTAATAACCGGATAAGCAAGGTCTAACTCATCGTCAAATATTTGCCTAGATAGCTCATCTTTTTTAAGGTGTTGCCACTCCAATTCAATTGGATTCATTTCGGAGCAGTATTTTGGTAAAAAGAAAATGTACAAACCCATGTACTCCCACTTTTTCCATAACTGCTGAACTTCCTTGCACCTATGAATGGGACCGTTATCTTGTATTATTACTCTCATAGGTCCAGTCTTTTTGGCTTCAAGGGCTTCTGGCTCCATCATATAGATGTAAGATTTGCGACTAACACCTCCAATTACTAAACGACAGACAAAACTTATTATTGGTTGGAAAAACCGAATAATAGTTAATCTGCCACCACGAGGTTTTGTTTGTTCTAAGGGTTTTTGTTTACTCTTAAAGCAATAGGTATAACCCGGTTCGCTCCATAGACAAAAACCTGATTCATCCAAATATTTTAGGTCTACATCTCCCGCAGCAGCAGATAATAGTTTATTATTTTGTGTTTTGCACTCTTTTTACTGTATGATTTTCATGAGGCCATAGGGTTAATTCGGAGGTTAGAGGTTGTATGTCCGCAAACGCCGATTTAATTAGGGGAAGGGTTTCAACGAAGAAGCAGGCGGAATTTAGGGCAACAGGTGGAGTTGAATCTCCATCGCAATTATCCCCCTTGCTCCGGGCTAAAAGTTCCCTGGACTCTGCTTCAAAACTGAATTACCAGCCACAGTCCAGTGATACGAACATTGAGGCAGATAAATACCTGTTTGCTCGCCTAGGGCAACTTTCACTCAAACAACGCTTGGAAATGTTGGTTGTTCATGAGCGTGGAGTGAAGAAACTTTGCCTTGTAGGAATTAAATCCCGACACCGTGGCGCCTCTGTGGAGGAAATTCGTCGTGTTTTTACCCGTGCTGTCTTAGCAGAAAAATATTCTCTTGATTTTTACCCCCAAGGTAATGATGAAAATATGTGGATTCAGGATTCAATCTCGTTGGCAGCGGAATTACACCAAATTTTTGAGTCCACAAGTATTCCTTACTATGTAAGTGGTGGTGTTGCATCTTCGGTGCACGGTGAACCTCGTTCCACTCGTGATTTAGATTTGGTAATTTCAGTCCAATCTGACCAAATCGATTTGTTGGTGGCGACACTTGAAGGTGCGGGATACTATTGTCCCGCAGGTGCCGTTGAGGGTTTAAAGCAAGGAAGTGAACGAATGCTGAATATCACCCATACCGAAACTATTGGAAATGCAGACTTATATATTACTGATGTTTCGCCGTTTGCAGTGTCTCAGATGGCACGTCGCAGGCTGATAGATTTAGAAGGCATACCTGCGTTTTGGGTGGCTTCCCCAGAAGATACGATTTTACAGAAGTTACGGTGGGGTAAGGGGAGTCAATCAGAAAAACAGTGGCGCGATGTCTTGGGGATACTGAAGTTACAAGCAGAAAGTTTAGACTACCCATACCTGGCAGAATGGTCAGAACACTTGGATTTGATTGATGCTTTGAACCAAGCATTTACTGAAGCTGGTGTGTAACATTTAACATTTAATTTGGAATTCAATAAATGCGATTAACTTAGAAAAAAATTCGTTACCACCGATTAAACTTATTTAACCGGAAAATGACAATGCCGTGTCTGCTCATACTTCCACAAATTTTAAATTAGCTAATTGTAGAACTTCCTCATCAGAAATATCAGCAATGTTTGAATTAATGCTCATTTTTGAGAGGTTATCTAAGGTAGGTAATATACTATTTCTAGGGTGTCAAGCAAAACGTCTGATACCTCTCGCGCTGTTGCTTTTCCAAGACGCTGGACAGAAGCAGCTAAAGTTTCGGGTAAGTTAATAGTTATGGGAATTGTCATAAAAATAAAATTCTTTATTACAAATATAGTTTAGATAATGAAATGGTCACCAATGAGGATATCCAGGATTTAAGGATTTACAGGATGTTATTTAAATTGTGTCAGTTGGGTTGACAGATGTTACCCAGGGTTTTGGTGATTTTGTGATTTAATTTTGTTGGGTTGCGCTGTCGCTTAACCCAACCTACATCTTATTATTAGTTTTTGTTGGTGGTTACCAGAAGCTTTTTTTTAGATGACGGTGTGGAAACTCATCAAGAATAGCGATCGCTCTAAAATTCCTACTCATCTTCATGCGATCGCTGAAATCTAAATATTTCCTCTATGAAATGTGATCGCTCAAAAGTATAAACCCAAGGAAAAGACCCCAACCCAATGCCACATAGGTAGTAAGCTGTTGGCTGGGGTTCATCTCACGGATAAGGGTTCAACCACCAACCCCAAAAAATCTAAGTCCAGTTTACCACCTCCCCCGTGCCAGGTATCGGAAACCCCGGAACTG
>NZ_JANQDJ010000039.1:0-20906 GCF_029891685.1 Umezakia ovalisporum Ak1311
TAAACTATTATCCAAGGCATAAGCCAACCAACACTCAACATAAAGACGGCTGTTCAAAACTGGATAATCATTTTTTGGCAACGGTCTGAGGATGTCTTTGACAATCTTGGGAAATGAATTTATAATCATTATCAATTATTACATTTTAATACTTCGCCCAGAATTTACCATATTTTGGGCTATTTTTATCACCTCTTTCTTAACATTCAACACTTGTGGTAAAAGGATTATGATTGTTAATAGCAGCGTTAACCGCTTCCATAGAAGAGATAGGGGTATTTGTCATGGTAATTGGATCTTGTGGGAGGAACTACAAAATGTATAAGAAATTTGATTAAATCAAGCGTTTGGCGTAGGAGCGGAGTTGTGTACCTGCTATGGAGATTGAATCTTCACGTTTATCAAAAGTGAAATCTGGTATTTCTCCTGTAATTAGTTGCAAAATGTCATCAGCCTGCATTTCTATCAACCATGTATTAAAGCTCTCACGACTTACTTGCTCTCCTATTTTTCTCCTAATTCTGTAAATAGGAACTAAATCATCTAAGTTGTAGTCCTGATTCAACTTATCGTAAACTGCCAACACCACAGCCTTAAAGTCTTCATAGGAAGTAATATTCACACCCTTCACCAGATTCACTGGTCCAGATATACCAACCCTTGGGTCTATCTGACTAATCCATTGCAGCAAGGCATTTGCTACCCAAGTACCAACAATAGTCCCTTCAAACTGAAAATCCCCACTCCTCAAACCTTCACCCAACACCTCTAAACCCTTCGGAGAAGTAAGAAAGTATCCGGTTTTAGAAATAGTGATCGCCCCTTGTTTCTCTAACTCTTCAAATATATGCTTATAGTCTGCTACCTTCTTACCTTTAGATATAACCCGCTTAGTTAGTTGACCTTTCTTAACCTCCTGCTTTGCTCCTCCTAAACCCCACAAAGCTAACAGCAAGCGAGTTTGATCTTGGGTGTCCTGTAAAACATTTTTCCCCGCATTCATACTGTGTGTCCTATTTAACTAATAATTGCTATCATAATATATCTTAGGTAAAAAAATCTATAGAACATCATCAATGATGGTACGGTTGGCATTGATTTAATTCAAACTCTGCCATTACTAACAGTGGAATAGAGTGCATATCCAGTAATCCAATAGCTCCCCTCGATTCACAACCTCTTAGGGTAAACGAAACTTACGCTGTAAATTGGCCCCCCCGATTCATCCAGAGGATAGTTCAGATACTTTTCCTTAGATACAAACTCTGGGTTTTAATTCCATTGCGGGGAATAGGGGGTATGTGACTTAACGGATCGATATAACAAGGACTTTTTAAGGAGTTGCTAACAGTTTTTGTCTTCTTGGTGGGAATAGGGAGTATGTGACCCTACCCATTGGAAACCATTGCTGCATTTGGTATTGCTGTATTTGGTTTTAAAGGTACAGTTGGGCGAGACTACCTAAATTGACAGTTAGCAACTTTATTCCGTAGTCATTTTAGAGAGCTAATTTTTTAAAATTTTAATATTTACCCTATTTTTTAAATAGAAGAGCATTCTTATAACTAGTCAAGGGAATAATTATAAATTTACTTTTTTTAACAAACTTTTGCTCAATATAATTTCTTCTAGCTACACCCGACGTTTTAGGGACCGTCTTTACTTTTCCTAATATTTTCTTATTACTGGAGTAAAAGCTGATGTGTCACTGAAGTTACTATTGAAATAGTTAGTATTTAAATTTTCATCTCCAATACAACCAAAGGGTGCAGAAATCAGTACCATCAAAAATACCATTAATCGTAACCCAATCAGCTGAATTTAACGGCTAAAGTGACTTACTAAAAATGCAAGAATTTCAACTGCGAGTCGTTCCCACAGACAACAATAACTTTGCCCTTGAATTGTACCAGTGTGCCTACAAAAAAGCTGGAGAAAAAAAGCGTCCTCCTGCCAAGCGTGTTGGCAGGTTAAAGGGTAACATTTTAATTCAGGTAAAACAGGAGATTTATGATTGTTTGAAGGCCAATAATTATGACCCAAAAACATTAACTCATAATCGCCAAAGTCCTTATATTTTAACTGAGGAAACAGGTATAAATTTAGCCTTGTTATTTCAGACATTGCAACCAATTTCTAAACCAGAAAGAATTGCTAATATTGCCCAAGGAATAAAAGCTATGAGTTATGAAGAATCCCATTATTGGTTTGCTAAGATTATTAATGGCAAACGAAGTCAGACCTTAAAAGCAATTAGGATATTATTAGGAGGTTAAAAAAAATGACAACGGCTAAATGTACTGGCAAATATAGCCAGAAATATGCTACTTGGTTTACTTGTAATAAATTTCGCCGATAAAGAAAATAATATTAGGACTATTTATCGTGCTGTGACCATTGGTAATATTTAGAGGGTTTTGAAGTTAGAGGATAAACTCGTTTACATTGATTTAAGTGAGTATTCTATCAAAGGTGTGAAAAATATTTTAGTAATTTTAATTAGTGCCATTAAGCAGAAATAGTTGATGTTTTACCCTCACACTTATTAGTTAGAATCACAATGTCCAAGATTAAAGGATTTTCGGGATGTTATTTCAAACTAAAAAGCCCTATAAAGTGACTAACCCGCCTAGCTTAAACAGTTGTCAAAAGACAATCTCAGCAAATTAAGGTTTCATAGCTAAAATTTCCTGAGCCTGAGTAATATTATCCCGCACCCACTGCGCCGAACTTTGCAAAGCTTCCGCTTCCTCATCCGTGAGATGCAATTCCACAATATTCTCAATTCCAGCGCAACCCAAACGACAAGGAACACCAATCACAATATCATTTAAACCGTATTCACCTTGTAAATAGGTCGCTACAGCCAACAACCGCGACTGATTTAATAAAATTGATTCCACCATCACACTTATTGCAGAAGCAGGAGCAAAAAAAGCCCCACCAGTCTGCATCAATTCCACAATTTCCCCGCCACCGTTGCGAGTTCTCTCAACCAAACGCCCAATTGTTTCCCTATCCAATAATTCCGTAATTGGAATACCGTTAACTGTTGCATAACGAGACAAAGGAACCATTAAATCACCGTGGCTACCCAATACCACCGCCTGAACATCAGCAGGTAACACCCCTAATTCTAAAGCAATAAAAGTTTCAAACCTAGCTGAGTCTAACACCCCAGCCATACCCATAATGCGGTAACGTGGTAAACCCGTTGCTTGCCAAGCTAAATAAGTCATCACATCCAAAGGATTAGTCACAATGATCAAAATAGCATTCGGAGAAAAAGCGATCGCGTTCTTGGCAGCATCAACCACGATTTTAGCATTCGTCTTAAGTAAATCATCCCGACTCATTCCTGGTTTACGAGGAACTCCCGCAGTAATGACTACAATTTGGGAATCACAGGTATCAGCATAATTATTCGTACCAATAATTTGACGATGATGTAGTTCAAGTCCCCTCGCTTCTAGCAAATCTAAAGCCAAACCTTGAGGCATTCCCTCTACAATATCCAACAACACGACATCAGCCAAATTTTTTTCTGCGACGCGTTGGGCTAAAGTGCTACCAACCCTACCAGCGCCCACAATAGTTACACGCGGTGATTTACACAGAACCAAAGAAGAAGGCGAATAAGACATAATTTTTTTGTAACTAAGATTTTTACCCTCCCTACTTGTAACCAAGATTTACACTTGCTATGCGGAGGGTAATGTTAACTCATCTGTTATTTAAACTCTTCCAACTGTTCCAACCTCAACCAAATGTTAGGTGTAGGTACTTTGCCAAACTTGACCAAAGCGTAATCACCTCTAGTATCTACAATTTCTCCTTCACTATCAAACAAATAACTAGGGAAGCGAGGGTCACTAGCTTTAGCTTCCAAACTATTTTCCAACTTTTCGCGAATAGCGCGAACGATATCTCCCTTTTTCACAGTCATAACCTCTCCTCATAAATTAGTAACCGCTCATATTGATGATTTTATCTTGCCCTAACAGGTAAAAGCCCAATTTCTTTAGTCAAAAAACAAAACCGCCCACGTCATTGTAAGCGGTTTCCAACAAAATTTATCAGTATATAACAACACATAGCACATTACAGAAATCCGAAATACAGATAATCATAAAACTTCCGTGGAATGGGCATATTGGCCGTCTTTTTACCTACTCACATGAAAGTTACTGTGGCCTTTTGTGTGTATAATCGCATCAAAAAATAAATCATTTGTCAACAATCACCCACAACTAATTCTGGCACTGAGAACAAAAATAACTAGAACGCCCTGCTAATTTGGTACGTTGAATTAAATTACCGCAAACTTTACAAACTTGACCACTACGGTGATAAACCCAAGCCTCGGCGCCATAATTGCCGTTTATACCTTTTACATTCAGAAAATTACTGAAAGTTGTGCCACCAGCAGCAATACCAGCACATAAAACCTCAACAATCGCTGTTCTTAACACCTCAATTTGTTCGTCCTGTAAATCTGCACAGACAGTAGTTGGTAAAATACCACTTTTAAATAAAGCCTCATCAGCATAAATGTTACCCAATCCGGCAATTATTGACTGATCCAGTAACGCAGTTTTAACACAACGACGAGACTTTTGCAGTCTACTCGCCAAATACTCAACAGTCAATAGAGGCGAAAAAGGATCTACTCCCAATTTTGCTAAACCCTTAATAGTACTTTCTACTGCTACACCAGAGGCAACACACCACATTTGTCCGAACTTGCGCTGGTCAACAAACCGTAACTCCTGCTGATCCTCGAAATATAATCTCACCCTGGTGTGTTTCTGCAATGGTTCATCCTGATGTACCCACAGTAATTGTCCCGTCATTCGCAAATGAACACCAAGCCACTGACTCTGGGGTGATAGAATCAGTTCAGCCAAGAGATATTTACCCCGACGATGCCAACCAGCGATAGCACTTCCTGTAATATCCAGAATAAACTTATTAACAGAAAACGGGTAAGCGATAGTGGGACTGAACAACACATCTCCACCCATAATTTTCTTATGGAGAGTCAATTGATTCAGACCCCTGCGGACTGTTTCCACTTCAGGCAGTTCGGGCATTTAAGCTAACCAAACAAACAAGCTTCATATAGTACCATCAAAACAATCAGCCAGGCAAAGTCATTACCCCTGAGTCTTGAATCAACCATATCCTGCATAGATGTGGTTGATTCAAAGTCATTAATCCTGACCTCTAACAGCTACCAAGGGGTATACATCCTCAACAACTAATTACCACTGTATCCCCCTTCTTAACTTTGCCGCTTATTTTTTCGGCTTAGCTGGTGGTGGTGCTACCTCAACCAATTCATCGGGGGCAAAGTTATTAGTGTTGATACCCGAGTAATTGACCTTATCAAACCGGACAATTACTGGGTATTTAATGCCGCTTTGGTCTACAGAAGCCACAGTGCCTACATCCTGAAACCAATAGGACTCCGGGCGAAGAATACGTACCTTAGAACCACGTTGAACCATAATTATCTTCCCTTTTAATGATCAATGTCGGATTATATAGGGCTAATTGATTTCACTGTACATCGTCAAGGTATCCGCTAGAAGCTTTGTTAAGTTATTTATCCAAAAATTGGTTTGAAAACCCCGTCTTTCTAGGACAGCCCTTCTTGATTGTGGATGTGTTTTTTCAGCACTTCGAGAGGCGCACCCCCAACATAAGATACAAAGTAACTAAATTCCATAAAGCTTCCTTTCCATAGGGTTTTGGATATCCAGCTTGACCATATCTACGACTGGATAGACCTTTTAGCGGGTTAACAATTTGAGATATTCAAAGTTTAGGCGGAAACTCAATCAATACCTGGATGCAGTCTAGTTCTCCATTAAACTCAAGTAATTGAGAATCCATCTTTTTCCCCAGTTCCATAAATGATTTGTAGATTACTTCAAGACTTTCATCGGTAAAAATCTTTGTTCTGTACTTATTAACACAGACCAAATGTACTTTTAAATCTGAAACACCATTTCTTTCATATCTCAAACCGCTTGCCATCTTAGCCAAACTAATACTGTAATCAGCAAAGTCAACTTCACTAGGTGTCAGACCATACTTGACAAAAACATGACGATCGCTTAATGTCATTCGCAAATACACAAAATTAAAAAAAACTTATGCCTTACTCAAAACAAACACACTACCCTCGTTACCCCTGCCAATTCGCAAATCGCTATCTATATAAGTAATATCCAACCAGCCTTGCTGCCCATCACTGTCTAATAGAGTATCAAAAGCAGTAAATTTTTTGCCAGCTTCAATTTGTTGGATAAGGTCACCGGGACAACGGTAGTCTATTAAACGTTTTAAACCAACAATTGAACGCTGAAATTTCACTTCCACACGTCGCTCCGAAACAGGTTCAAATTTCGCAGCCACACTAACCAACCCTTCTAAATAAGGTAAGCCATAAATCTCCGCTATGTTATAAATCCTTTTAGTCTTCACCCGGATACATTGATAAATTTGACCAAGTTTACATAAAGGTATGCGATCTAGGTTTAACAAAGCTTTGCTAGTTGTGTATATTAAGCGCCAATCGCCATCAAGCAAACTGCTTCCGTCTAAAGGGCGGGGCGTAGGATTTAAGTCTTCCAAATTAGCCATAGCCGCCAAAATAGAGCGTTTTTGTGACTCACTCGCCAGTAACCCGCGATTTGTCCCAGCGATCGCATCAATGAGATTTTCCTTACCGAGCATCGTCCCTACCTCAAAAAGTCTCAAAACTCATCTACTCTAAGTTAATATTAATATCCTATGTATAGAGGCTTACAAAACACCAAAAATTTATTTCAGATACCACCACTATCAAACAAAATATTTCCATCAGCTTACGGATTTATTAAACCTTGAGTCGAATGAATAATTAAATTATCCGTTGTCAGTGATAGACTTCTTAATGTCAAGTTCCATAAACGTCTTTGTGTTTTTGTACATATGCTAAATTCTCCCATCAGCGAACAACCCCGCAATCAACGCGCACCAGTCATCCCATTAAAGCAAGAATCTTCCATGTTGGACTGGTTGCAACTTCAAGGTCGCCTGGTAGCCCGCACCGTTCAAGAACCGGGTTTCATGGAACAAGAAGAAGAAATATCAGAGTTTCTGAGTGCAGAAGACGGAATGGAGGATTTTGATATAGATGACGACAGTGAAGTTAGTTTAGACGAAGATTAGTCTATGGACACTGAAGACGAGTACAGCAGCAGCGCAGGAGTCAAAATTGAAAACCCTTTTGTTATATTCAAACATATCAAACATCTATTGATTTTTGCCATGCAGTACTAACTAATATCTATTGTTCTCATAGTTCAATTTTAACAGTGTGGAGTGAAGGGAATTTCCGTGGACGCTAAATTGTCTCCTAACCAAGGATTAAACATTTCCGGAATTGGATTAGCTACCAGTTTACTTGCAGCCCTGACTTTTACAGCATTGATACTAGATTGGTTAGCCAACAGAACCCCTTGGCAAAGCATATCACTGACTTTACCATTGCTGGTCTGTACCGTCAGTTCATCTGTAATCGGCTTTGCAGTCATACCAGTACTGCAAGCACTAAAAACCGGGCAAATTATCCGCGAAGATGGACCCCAAGCCCATTTGAAAAAAGCTGGTACACCAACCATGGGAGGTATATTTTTTATACCTCTAGCTGTAGCCATCGCCTGCCTATTGTCCAACTTTGCCACAGAAGTGCTTGCTGTCTCGGCTTTAACTTTAAGTTACGGATTAATCGGTTGGCTAGATGATTGGCAAATTCTGCGCCGCAAATCAAATAAAGGTATATCCCCCAAGATGAAACTGGCTTTGCAAATTGGATTTGCTACCCTGTTTTGTCTGTGG
Source organism: Umezakia ovalisporum Ak1311 (assembly GCF_029891685.1). NCBI lineage: Bacteria > Bacillati > Cyanobacteriota > Cyanophyceae > Nostocales > Nodulariaceae > Umezakia > Umezakia ovalisporum. The sequence continues at coordinate 7,891 of NZ_JANQDJ010000039.1, forward strand.
CTGATGTTTACTGAACATTCTCACCTAACAAACATTGCCTTACCCTGGGTAACTTTTGCAATACCTTTAGGATTTTTATTTTGGCCCTTGGCCGGCTTTGTCCTGGTAGCAGAAAGTAACGCTACCAATCTAACCGATGGTGTTGACGGTTTAGCAGCAGGAACCGTAGCCATTGCTTTACTGGCCTTAGGCGCTATCATTGCCCCAAGTTACCCTGAATTGATGGTTTTTTGTGCTGCATTAAGTGGTGGTTGCTTAGGTTTTTTAGCCCATAACCGCAACCCAGCCCGTGTCTTCATGGGTGACACTGGTTCCTTAGCATTAGGAGGCGCTTTAGCCGCAGTTGCATTACTAACTAATAGTTTAGTAGCGCTATTTATCCTCAGTGGAATCTTCTTTGTGGAAACCCTTTCAGTGATAGCTCAAGTAAGTTATTACAAAGCCACCAAAAGCCCTGATGGTAAAGGTAAACGTTTATTTAAGATGGCTCCCTTACACCATCACTTAGAATTGAGCGGGTGGTCAGAATTACAAGTAGTAGCCATATTTTACGTAATAGCTTCCCTCTTAGCAATCATTTGTTTAACAATGGCACCATTTTAAGATTTTTTAAGGTTTTAAAAATCTTAAAATCAATTCAACAAGCCCAACCCTCCTCAATGGGAGGTTTTTTTCGTGTCAAATTCGCATCTGACTAACCAAGTGAGATAATTCCGGCAAAATCAGCTTTTCCATCCCCATTCGCACAGCATTACTAGAACCCGGAAGACAGAAGATTAATTTATTTACATAAACCCCGGCCACAGCCCTAGAAGCCATGGCACGTGAACCAATTTCTTGATAACTCAAAAATCGAAACAACTCTCCAAATCCAGGTAAAATTCTTTCTAATAATTTCTCAACAGCATCATAGGTAGCATCTCTAGGGGCGATACCAGTACCACCATTCAAGATAAATACATCTAAACCAGGATTTTTACCCAGTCGTTCTATGTGTTCTTGAATTTGCGTCGGCTCATCTTTGATGATTGTGTATGCTCCGACAACATGATTAGCAGCAACCACCAACTCCTGAATCAGCTTACCACTTTTATCAGTTTCTGGAGAACGAGTGTCACTCACTGTCACGACAGCACAAGTGACAATCTTGACTGCTGAATCGGGGTGTGGTTGTTTATACACTAGATGTAAAGAATAGGGAGAAAATTCCGCCATAGACCATCAACATTGCAATTAGGAGATGTAGAGACAACTGCAAAATCGTCCCTACACAAATTTTAGAAGACAGATATTTGAATTAAGCCGATATCCATACCATCTAGTCAGCCTTGTTAAATTCTAAACCATTTTCTTCAGCATACCGTTTCATAAAACGCATAAACCGATCCCATTCTTCCGCAGATTTCATCAGATGAACTGCTTCTAGGGCTTCTGGTTTACCGTTAACAAATCGACCCTTAACTTCGCGGGTTACTATTTCTCCTTCTTCGTCAATTAAATACATCCCAGTAATATCTTCAGTACTTCCTTGCGCCAATATTTGCGGATTTGTAAAGATAAACGTTGCTGTACCAGTATCGCCACTCCGCGATCTCGTCAGACGTACCTCTGGAATTACTTTTTCGTCAAGACCTCTAGAAAACTGGATTTTGACCATGATGTGTGTATTTAAAGTTTTGTAATGGTTAATTTACCATTGTCTCATTTTTTCGTGAATGCTGGAAACCCACATTGTACATAAGAGCAACTGACCATCAAATTCTTAATTCAATCAAATCCCCATCTCTAAGCTGATTATGCTATATTAAGCGTAGTCATTATGAGTTTATTTACAGTATGAGTAACCCGACCGTAGAAAACTTGGTAATTATTGGTTCTGGACCAGCCGGATATACAGCCGCAATCTATGCAGCACGAGCAAATTTAAAACCTGTAGTATTTGAAGGCTTTGAAATAGGGGGTTTACCCGGTGGACAACTCATGAGTGCGATTCGTTGACCTGAAATCAACCGACATCCTTAAAGGATAAAGGTTAGAGGGATAGGTCCCTAGGTTGAATAAAACCTGGACAACTTAATTTTCGTGAAGGTGAACCCTCATAAAGCTCATTGTACACAATAATGTGGGTAATTCCTTCCCCCAAGGTGCATGGGTGAAAGCATATCCCCCATTAGTAAGACTAGCTATCAAACTAATGAAGCGGGGATAAACGGAGGTAACTCGGAATCCGACAGAGAATCCCTTCTAGCACAGTTAGTCATGAGTAGACCTAAGAGCCGAACTCTCGACAGAACCATCGTCATGACCAACAAGCCCACGCGGATTATTGGCTTGTCCCAAAATAGGGAAGGTAAAGAAGACAGCAGATTCTTACTTGTTGTCCAAGGGTTGAAAATTCATGAGTTTCAACCTTGCACCCTCAGACTAACCCGGTGGAGAGAGAGACTCTAAAACTAACGCAAAACGAAAATTAGGAACGAAGTAACCTCTATGTTCGCTCTCAAGTCAAGGTCGAATAACTTGAGCAGGTGCTAACCGCAAGCAGCATAGAAGGAAGGATTGTCTAAAAAGCAAAAGCCTTTGGGAAAGCCAAAGGATAGGCAGACGTAGACACGGTGAGTTGGAATGTATAGTTTCTAGTAGTAGTGGAAATGTCCAAAGCCGAACACAGTTTCAGGATGGAATGGCAAAACGACATACCAGTTTTCAAAGGAATCGAGCCTAATATTAAATGGCAAGAAATCTCCTGGAAAAAACTGGAACGGCGCGTTTTTAAGCTACAAAAGAGAATATACACGGCCTCGCAACGTGGCGATCTTAAAACAGTCCACAAACTCCAGAAGCTTCTCATCAAATCCTGGTCAGCAAAGTGTATCGCTGTCAAAACAGTCACCCAAGAAAACCAAGGCAAAAACACAACCGGAGTTGATAGACTTAAATCCCTCAGACCAGAAAAACGTCTAACTTTAGTCAAAAAACTCCGCCCCAACACTAAATTTCATCCCACTTCACAGACGTGGACACCAAAACCAGAAAAAGAACAAAAACACTCCTTGGGAGTCCGGACTATATACGACACAGCTTTGCAAACACTTCTCAAAATGGCATTAGAGCCAGAATGGGAAGCCAAATTTGAACCCAACTCCTATGGGTTTAGACCCGGACGTTCTTCTCATGACGCAATTGAAGCCATCTACAACGCAATTGTCCAAAACCCAAAATACGTTTTGGATGCTGATATTGCCAACTGTTTCCACAGGATCAACCACGAGTATATCCTTAAGAAACTGAACACTTTCCCAACCATGCGTAAACAAGTAAAAGCATGGTTGAAATCAGGAGTTGTAGATGATAGACAGCTATTCCCCACAGAAAAAAGCACACCACAAAGGAAAACAATATCTCCACTCCTGTCTAATATAGCCCTTCACGGACTGGAACACAGGATTAATCAAGTATTTCCTGCCAAAACACTCAAACAACCAAAAACAACCAGGACTGCTAACATTTTTAGCCCTAACTTGATTAGGTATGCAGATTATTTTGTGGTCATGCACAAAGACCTAGACATTGTTCTCAAATGTCAAGAGGTCATCTCAGAATGGCTGTCAGAAGTGGGTTTAAAGCTACAACCACAAAAGACAAAAATAACTCACACTCTCCATCAATACGAAGGAAATGTGGGGTTTGACTTTTTAGGTTTTAACATTAGACAATTTCCTGTACGGAGAAGAAAATCTAATCACCACCCACATAGCAATCAATTAGCGCACAAAACTCTAATCACTCCCAGCAGCGAAAGCCTAAAAAACCACACCAAGAAACTGGGACAAATTATCGACCAGCACAAAGCTGCTACCCAATCCGCATTAATCGGCAAACTAAATCCGGTTATCCAGGTATGGGCAGGATATTACTCCACAGTTGTGAGGGATGGCATCTTCGGTAAAATTGACACTCATGTACACTCACAATTGAGAGCATGGGCCCAACGCCGACACGCGAACAAAGGGAAAGGATGGACAACCAGAAAATACTGGTCGGTAGACCAAGCAGAAGTCTGGAGATTTTCTGCTCAACACCCTAATGGCAAAATTTACCAACTCATCAAACACCAAGACGTGAATCTTATTAGACACATCAAAGTGCAAGGGACAAAAAGCCCTTATGACGGAGATTGGACATACTGGGCAAGCAGAATAGGGAAATACCCTCAACTAGCTAACAGCATAAAAAGGGAAATTTCCTCACTGTGGATTGTAATTTAAGGATGAAGACACTTGAGAAATCGACCATATTATCCCCAAATCTTTGGGTAATAAAAGTAATGACAAAAACCTACAACTTCTTCATCCACATTGCCACGACCAAAAAACTACCAACAACGGTAGTTTGCCAAGGTAGACATGACAAGTCTCAACTCATTGAGGAGCCGTGTGAATCGAAAGATTCATGCACGGTTCTGAAGACGAGTCAAAAAGGTGACTTTTTGGCTTAGTTTAACCCACAACAGAAGTAGAAAACTTTCCAGGGTTTCCCGAAGGCATTACAGGCCCAGAACTCATGGATAAAATGAAAGCACAAGCTCAACGTTGGGGAGCTGAGTTATATACTGAAGACGTGATCTCAGTTGACTTGAATCAGCGTCCTTTTATAATCCATTCCCAAGAAAGAGAATTCAAAACTCATAGTCTAGTTATAGCTACTGGTGCAACCGCCAAGCGTTTGGGCTTACCCAGCGAACATCAATTTTGGAGTCGGGGTATCTCTGCTTGTGCAATTTGCGATGGCGCAACACCAATTTTCCATGGTGCAGAATTAGCTGTTATTGGTGCCGGCGACTCTGCCGCAGAGGAGTCTATTTACCTAACCAAATACGGCTCTAAAGTTAATCTCCTGGTGCGTTCTGATCAAATGCGAGCATCTAAAGCTATGCAAGACCGGGTTTTGAGTAACCCCAAAATTCAAGTGCATTGGCACACGGAAGCTGTGGATATCTTCGGTGATGGCCACATGGAGGGAGTGAAAGTGCGTAATAATCAAACTGGGGAAGAAAGCAAACTTTACGCCAAAGGCTTATTTTACGCCATCGGTCACACCCCCAATACTGCCTTATTTAAAGGACAACTACAACTAGATGAAGTGGGTTACATTGTCACCAAAAACAGTTCTGCAGAAACCAGTATAGAAGGTGTATTTGCAGCTGGGGATGTGCAAGACCATGAATTTCGTCAAGCAATTACAGCAGCAGGTACCGGGTGTATGGCAGCAATGTTGGCAGAACGCTGGTTATCCTCACATAATTTAATTACAGAATTTCACCATCACTCAGCCACAGCAGTTAATGAATTAGAACACCAGCCAGCCAAGAAAACTGAAACCCAAGAAGAAGCTGGATTTGATTTACAAGTAACTAGCCATCAAGGAGGTTATGCCCTAAGGAAATTATTCCATGAAAGCGATCGCCTACTCATGGTTAAATATATTGCCCCTGGTTGCGGTCCTTGTCATACCCTAAAGCCCATATTAGATAAAGTCGTCAACGAATTTGAGGGTAAAATCCACTTTGTAGAAATTGACATTGACAAAAACAGAGATATTGCCCAAAATGCTAACATCACGGGAACGCCCACAGTTCAATTCTTTAAAAACAAGGAACTGCTCAAACAAATCAAAGGCGTAAAGCAAAAAAGCGAATATCGTCAAATAATTGAAACTAATCTTTAGTAAGTAGGGACGAGGGAAAGTGGCTTGTCTACTTTCCCTCCTGGCCTCTAATGAAAATTAGAACCAATTATGTATCAAATACTTACTTTTTTAAGTCAAGAAAAATTAATTTTTGTCTATATAAGTATAGATTTGTCTAGAAAATCCTAAGCTTAAAACTAACTCATCATACCCTGTAAAATAGTATCTTGCTTTATGCACGCGATCGCTTATGGCTATAACTAAACCTCAGCTACCGAGATTTTTACGTCTCGCCCAAAATCCCAATCTTTCCCAAAAATTAATGCTCATTGGCATAGTCATTACCCTATTTTTCCTGTTCTTCGCATTCTTCGCTCCTTTGTTCCAAGCCTGGGGATGGTTGCAAAACCCCAAAGAGTTCTTGTCTAACCCCATTCAAGAACCACCATCAGCCAAATATTGGTTTGGTACGAGTCGCCTGGGACACGATGTATTTTCCCGCACATTGTTTGGTAGTCAGGTAGCCCTAAAAGTAGTAATTTTAGCTACAACAATGAGTATGATTATTGGTGTGCCTTTAGGTATGGTGAGTGGCTACATCGGCGGTAAATTAGACCAGGTATTGCTATTTGCTATGGATAGTATCTATACCTTACCAGGGCTGCTCCTTTCCGTAACACTAGCCTTTGTCGTAGGCAGAGGAATCTTGAACGCCGCTATCGCCATTAGCATTGCCTACATTCCCCAATATTATCGTCTTGTCCGTAATCACACAGTCAGTGTCAAAACAGAAGTATTTATTCAAGCAGCTCAAGCTATGGGTGCTTCTACTTGGGTAGTACTTTCTCGCTATCTATTTTTTAACGTCATTCAAAGTGTGCCCGTATTATTTACCCTCAACGCCGCCGATGCAATTTTAGTCTTAGGAGGTTTAGGCTTTTTGGGGCTAGGACTTCCGGAAGAAGTACCAGAATGGGGACACGACTTAAGACAAGCATTAGAAGCCCTACCCACAGGTATTTGGTGGACTACCCTCTTTCCAGGTTTAGCAATGACATTGATGGTAGTGGGGTTATCACTACTTGGTGAAGGGCTAAACGAGTTTGTCCATCCTCGATTACGACGAGAAAATAGAGTAATCAAAAATTAGTGAATCTTATTGACCAATTCCCCGTCTAAATATTTTTGAAGTTATTACATAGAACCTAGAGTGAAAGATAATATTTCTCTAATTGCCGCCGCAACTGGCGGGTTTATGCTATCCATAGCCCTGTCCGGTTTGTTACAAGGTGCACCCATCACAGCTGGGCACAAATCAGTGAGTTTTCATTCAGTAAGGGTTACTGATAATCAATGCCGCCCAAGCCCCAAAATTCATTTTGATATTTTTCCAAGTGGTTAATTCACAATTAGTTAATTCACAATTAATTGGTATTGATGTAGGGGGAACAGCCATTAAGCTGGGACGATTCCGACCCGATGGTACTTGCCTACAATCATTGACCGTAGCAACCCCCCAACCATCTACACCAGAAGCAGTTCTAGCTGCAATGGTAGATGCCATCGCTCAAATTGACCCGTATAATCAAGCTGTAGCCATTGGTGTGGGTACTCCTGGCCCGGCTGATAAAACCGGACGCATTGCTCAAGTTGCCATCAACTTACCAGGATGGCAAAACGTGCCTTTAGCAGACTGGTTAGAAACCAAAACAGGTAAACCAACCGTTATTGCTAACGATGCCAACTGTGCGGGACTAGCGGAATCTTGGCTGGGTGCTGGTCGCCACTTTCACAATCTAATTTTATTGACCTTAGGTACTGGCGTTGGTGGTGCGATTATTCTCAACGGCCAACTATTCGTGGGACACCAAGGCGCAGCCGGAGAACTAGGTTTAATTACCTTTAACCCCCATGGCCCTATATGTAAAAGTGGCAACTCTGGTTCTTTAGAACAGTATACTTCAATTACAGCAATTCGTCGCCGCACAGGTAAAGAACCAGCCGAATTAGGCGCACTCGCCGCAGCAGGAGACCAGTGTGCATTGACTTTTTGGCAAGAATATGGTAGAAACTTGGGCATTGGTTTAGCTAGCTTAATTTACGTTTTAACACCCCAAGCAATTATTATTGGTGGTGGTATAAGTGCCAGCTTTGAATTTTTTTTTCCCACATTAAAGATAGAACTGGAGGAGCGAGTCATGCCCACATCTCGCATCGACTTACAAATTTTACCAGCAAAATTAGGTAACTCGGCGGGAATGGTGGGTGCTGCCAAATTAGCATCATCATTACTCCTTAGCAAGTCACCATCTTTTCCCCAGTCCAACCATAACCCAACTATAAACTATAATCCTCCACAACTCTAAATCGGCACAAACAAACATTAAGCAGGGAGCAGGGAATAAGGAACAGGCAACAAACTCCTGAACATTTATACTGTTGAAAATTAAGAAAAAGAATATCCATTTGACTTTTCTAAAAATTTTAAAACTTTTTGATAAGAATCTGGATTACTCACTGGATTAATAATAATCGGGATAGTGCCATCAGCTGACCAAAATGTTATCCTGTCATTAGCTTTTTGACAAAAGGAACTAATACAGGTGAGATCAATAATATATTAATTCCGCTCATAAGTAATTTTCAGCCACTGACCAATTCCTACTTGTAACCCAGTTAAATATTCTATATGTTCTATAATTTTTTCGTAGTCATCTAAATTACTTTTGGGATTAAGGACAATAGGAATAGCCGAATCAGGGAACCAAAAAGTAATCCTGGCCTTATTTTCATAACAAAAAACATTAACATAGTCAAAATTGACCACATATTTCTTCCTATCATCAAGGATTTTCACCCAGTACCCCACAAAATCTCCTTGAGTTTCAAATTTATAAATGATGCACCCTACACATAACGGCAAATATCTTCAACCCTTGAGTGAACATTGCTAGTCACCAATTCAAAACTCAAAAAAGTTATTTTCTTGAGTTTTGAATTATTTAGTAAACCTCTACCCGTGTTAGTAAATTAGACTCCGGATGACTCCGATTAATTGCAGCTTGCATAAATCCTTTAAACAAAGGATGAGGAGTGCTAGGACGCGAATGAAACTCCGGATGAAATTGACAAGCCAAAAAGAAAGGATGTTCAGGAAATTCCACAATTTCCACTAAACGTCCATCGGGTGAAGTTCCACTAATAACGTAGCCAGAATTCAACAACATATTACGGTAAGCATTGTTAAACTCATAGCGATGCCGGTGTCTTTCCTTCACTACTTCTTGTTGATAAAGATTAGCAGCCAAGCTGTTAGGCGCGAGATGACAAGGATACAGTCCTAATCGCATAGTTCCCCCCAAATCAACCACATTCTCTTGTTCTGGTAGTAAGTTAATGATTGGATGCTTGGTTTCAGGGTCAAACTCAGAACTATTAGCACCCATTAATCCTTGTAAGTTTCTCGCCCATTCAATCACAGAACACTGCATCCCCAAGCATAAACCCAAAAACGGAATTTGGTGATCGCGGGCATATTTAATAGCAGCAATTTTGCCGTCTACACCCCGAATACCAAAACCTCCAGGTACTAAAATTCCGTCAACACCTGTCAAATAGGAATCCGCCGGTTCAGTTTCTAATTCTTCGGAGTTCACCCACCGCAAACGCAAATCCCCATAGGTAGCAATAGCAGCATGACGAAGAGCCTCTACTACAGAAAGATAGGCATCACTTAACCGCACATATTTCCCAACAATAGCAATTTCCACGGTGTACTTAGGACTGTATAAGCGTTCCACCATTGTTTGCCACTGGGTCAAATTGGGTTGGCGTTGTTCCATTTGCAGCAAATCTAATGCTTGTTCTGCCAGTCCTTCCCCCTCTAGAATCAGAGGTACTTCGTAAATACTACCAGCATCTTGGGCAGTAATAACACATTCTTCCGGGACATCGCAAAATTCCGACAACTTGCGTTTTAATCCCACAGGCAAAGAGCGATCGCAGCGACAAACCAAAATATCTGGTTGAATACCGATGGATCTTAATTCCTTCACAGAATGCTGCGTTGGCTTAGTTTTCATTTCCCCAGCCGAAGCTATCCACGGCACCAGAGTAACGTGCATATACAACACATTCTGCCGCCCCACCTCCTTCCGTAACTGACGAATAGCTTCCAGAAAAGGCAGAGATTCAATATCCCCCACAGTCCCACCAATTTCCGTAATTAATACAGATGGATTCGTATTTTGAGCAACACGAATAATCCGCTCTTTAATTTCGTTAGTAATATGAGGTATAACCTGTACAGTACCGCCATTATAATCTCCTCGCCGCTCCTTATTAATTACTGCCTGGTAAATTGAGCCAGTAGTAACACTATTCAAGCGCGACATCGAAGTATCAGTAAACCGTTCATAATGACCCAAATCTAAATCCGTTTCAGCACCATCCTCAGTAACAAAAACCTCCCCATGCTGAAAAGGACTCATAGTACCTGGATCAATATTAATATAAGGGTCGAGTTTCAAAATCGACACCGAATAATCGCGCGATTTAAGTAAACGTCCCAGACTTGCTGCTACAATGCCCTTGCCAATACTGGAAACGACACCTCCAGTTACAAAGATAAACTTAGTCATAGTATGGTAATTTGAATTTTTAGCAACTTCTCAAAGAACATCCCGTCATTGTGCCACAGTCGCTGTGGTAAAACATTTTGTGCTGTTGTCGTGAAAAAACTTCTAAGACTAGTAATATTAGCGTTGATCGTCACCTCCTCTGTAGTAGGATTGGCAGCAATGGCTACGCCAAGCAAGCCAGTATCACTTTTGGTTGTTTATCCCCCAAACAACCACCAAACAAAAGCAGAAAAAATATTCTTGATTGGAACAGCACCGCCAAATGGACAGGTTCTCATCAATGGTAAGCCAATTAACCGTAGTCAAGCAGGACATTTTGCCCCAAGTTTTCCCTTACAGTTAGGAGAGAATCTCTTTACTGTACGTCACCAAAACCAAGAACTAAAAATTCAAGTCACAAGGCATTCCACACAGCCCGAATCACCCCAAGAATTAGCCTTCGCCAAAGATTCCCTCATTCCAGCAACCGACATAGCCAGACTACCAGGAGAATTAATTTGTTTTAGCGCCATCGCACCCCCCAAAGCCAGAGTATCCGTCAACCTAGCCAATCAAACCATCCCCCTTGCACCCCAACCTCAACAAGTAAGTCTACCCAGTAATTTAGCCGCACTCACAGAACAAAACCAGCCCATCCCCCAAACCATCCCAGGAAAATATCAGCATTGCACCACAATTCAACCACCCCCTTCCCCAACATTAAATGACAGTAAAAACATCAACCCTGCCACCAACACCATAGACCTAGGCAAACCAAACTTTCAACTCACAATCAACAACCAAACTATAACCCAACCAGGAAAAGGCAAAATTCAAATCCTTTCACCCTCAAACTTACAACATACAGAAGTAATAGCAGAAGCAGGCATAGCCCGTACAGGCCCTGGAACCGAATATTCCCGACTCACCCCACTCCCCAAAGGCACACAAGCATCAATCACAGCCAGAGAAGGTGAATGGTTACGCCTAGACTATGGCGGCTGGATTAACAACAAAGAAACTCGCCTATTACCAAACACCATCCCACCACGCACAACAATTCGTAGCATCGGATATCGCCTACATCCCACAGCCACAGAAATACTTTTTCCTCTACAAGTTCCCGTACCCCTCAGCGTGCAACAGAGCGAACATAAATTCACCCTCACACTTTACAACACCACCGCCCAAACCGACACAATTCGCCTAGATGATGACACCCTAATTTCTCGCCTAGATTGGCAGCAGATAGCCCCCGAACAAGTGCAATACACCTTTAAACTTAAAAAAGCTCAACAGTGGGGATATAAGCTGAGATACGAAAAAACAACCCTAATTTTAACCCTACGTCATCCCCCAAAAATAAAACAGCAAACACTAAAACCCTTATCTGGCATCAAAATTCTACTAGACCCCGGACATGGTGGCAAAGAAACAGGAGCAGCAGGACCAACAGGTTACCTAGAAAAAGAAGTTAACCTAGTCGTCTCAAACTTATTCCGCCATGAACTAGAGAAAAGAGGAGCCACAGTAGTCATGACCAGAAATGCTGATATTGACGTTTCTCTGAGCCATCGCATAGCCATGATACATCAAGAAGAACCCACCATCGCCATCTCCATACATTACAACGCCTTACCCGATAGCGGTGATGCCGAGAACACCAGAGGAATTGGAACATTCTGGTATCATCCCCAAGCACACAGCCTAGCCATATTCATGCACAACCACCTAGTTAAAAAGCTAAACAGACCTAACTACGGCGTATTTTGGAACAACCTAGCACTAACACGTCCCCATACCGCCCCATCAATCCTATTGGAACTAGGTTTTATGATTAATCCCGAAGAATTTGAATGGTTAACAAAATCATCAGAACAGCAAAAATTAGCCAAAGCCTTAGCTGAGGGAGTAGTTGAATGGTTCAAAAAATCTCAATAATTACTCCCACCCAGAAACCCAAAAGCGCATAAAGAACATAAAACCCCAACTAGTTAAAAAAGTTGGGGAACTGCTTAGTGTATGACTGTAGTTAACCAATTACAAATAGCTCAGTATACTGTTATCTGTGCAGAATCGGCATAGTAAACAAACCCCACCCCAAACCAGTAATTAATCCAAACAGTGTAACCACATAATTATTAAAAATCCACAAATCGAAAACCTGAGCAGCCAACTCCAAAGGATAAGCCATCATAAACACACTAGCCACGGCAGCACCATTCCAACCATATTGACTTAACCAGTAAAAACCTTTCCCACTACTTAAACCATATAACAACCGAGTAATTAGCAACCCCATAACAGTACCATAGCAACGCATACACACAGCCATAATAAACGGAGTTACTAAATTAAGACCCATATTAGGCTGCGGACACACATGATTTCCCATGAAATAGATAATGTCCGCAACCTTGCCCAGCAAAGTCACATCAGAAGCAGCCAAAAAAGGAGCCATAGGCGGGCCGAAAACCATACCCATCAACAGAAAATCAGCAAACCAACCCACCCAATTAACCTGCAACTCTTCCTTAAAAACCACCTCAGCCATTTTTTTCTGTATATCGATACTTGTTTGCTAACATTCACTAAGAAATACACTCTCTAAGAGAGGGCTTACCAACCAATGCACGTTGGCCTAGGGTGGGGGATAGCCCATAGGAAAATCCCTCGCGCACCATTCATTATTTATGTCCCGGCTCATTA
>NZ_JANQDJ010000040.1:0-91502 GCF_029891685.1 Umezakia ovalisporum Ak1311
CGCCCATAAAGTACAAGAAATTAAACCTTTAATTGAATCTGTGGGCGCAAAAGTTCTTTATCAATCCCCCTATTCTCCTGACTTTAATCCTATAGAACACTGGTGGTGACAATTAAAAGCTTTTTTACGCTCCTTTTCTCCTACTACTGCACAAATGGTTGATATTCTTATTGCCACTGCTCTTGATTTAATTAATCCCAAGCATTTAAAAAACTGGTTTACTAACTGTTACTACTGTGCCTCATCAACCTGAAATTTGCTGTAACTGTTACACGTTTAATTTGTAGATTTATGAAATTCTGTAAAAATGTAGATATTCAACATTTTTCATCGTCTCAAGGTTATATTATTGGCAATTAACATAGTATTTTTAATTTTTTGAGCACAAATGAGTCCAATTTTTTTTCATAAAATAGTATTGATTTGGTTAAAGATTAATTTATGAATTTCTCATTATTTTCTTTGCCATGTTTGTTAAGTCCTGAGAATAGTTATTTTCATAACAGAGAAATTTACGAATGTTTTTGAGTGTCTCTTTTTTGCAGGAGGTGTCTCAAAAAATTATTTAATGTGTACAGGAGAATAAAGCCTAAGTCAGCATATTTTTTTGACTTGTTTAAGTAGGAACAGATAATTTTACTGATTGCAACAGTTATTTGCAGGTAAGGTTGATGAAAAGCGATACACCAGAAGAGTTAAACTCAGATAGAGAAATTGAACGTTTAATAGATGAAGTGATGTCCTCAACCCTAACTGATTTAACTGATGAACAATACCGCCAAAAGATGCAACGGCGTAAAGAGATACAGGATCGGCGTATAGCCCAGGCTGTGCCAGAAAAAGGATTAATTATTGTCAATACTGGTAATGGTAAAGGTAAGACAACTGCGGCTTTGGGGATGGTATTGCGATCGCTTGGTCATGGCTATAAGGTGGCAATTGTCCAATTCATCAAAGGTGCGTGGGAACCATCAGAAAAGAAAGTTTTCAGCCTTTGGGAAGACCAGATAGAATTTCACGCTATGGGCGAAGGTTTTACCTGGGAAACTCAAGACCGCGATCGTGATATCGATAAAGCCAGCGCAGCTTGGGAAAAGTCGTTAGAGTATATCCGCAATCCAGATTTTCAGTTAGTGCTCTTGGATGAAATCAATATTGCTTTGAAAATGGGCTATTTACAAGTAGAGCAAGTTTTGGCTGGTTTAGCAGAAAAACCACCTAATAAGCATATAATTCTCACAGGTAGAGGCGCGCCAGCTGCTTTAATTGAGCTAGCAGATTTAGTCACGGAAATGACTTTAATTAAACATCCTTTCCGAGATCAGGGTGTCAAGGCGCAACCAGGGATTGAGTTTTAATTCACACTTTTGTAAACTTCTTTACAAACTTCTAAAATGCGGAGATCCCTGGCGCTGATGGAGTTGATCTCATGATAGTCTTGCAATGCTACAGAGTAGGGATAACTACTCATCTGGTCATCATTGTAGTTGGGTATTTGTAGTTGATTAACTGTAGCTAATTTATCTACCCCAACTTCACCAGGTGAAGCACTAACTGTCATTACCAATTCTCCCGATTGGTTTATAGCTCCTTGAAAGCAACTAAAATCTGATTCTGGCATATATAACACACCAGTTATCCTGCTTTGGCGCTTCTCAAATAGGACATACCTTTGACCAATCTGGCTAGCTTGTGACGATTGGCCATAAAGATAAGTGCCATCTTTTTTGGGTAAATTTGCCCTTGAAAATCTTGAATTGCTGCTAACTAACGATGTAGTTTCAGGTGTAAGGTTTATATTCTCTAATAATTTGTCAGAGGACACAAATCTAGAATGCTGTTCAATTGAACCATAGTCAGTGTTTAAGGTGGTAATTTCTGACTCTTCAGTATGATTTCTAATTGGACGGTTAGCCTTAATTTTGTGAATTAGGCTTCTTTGTTCTTGAACTTGTCTGAGACGGGATAGAAGAGGTGTTTTATTTGATTGGGAAAAATCGGGATTTATGGTTGTGGAAGTAAATGCTGTTTGTATTTGGTTAGTTAATACTGGTTTAATTTGTTCACTAACAACCCCTAGAGTGAGAAGTAAGCCAATCATGGGAAGTGTCAACTTACGCGCAGTCAAGAATTTAGTAATGTTTTTCAGCACTTATCCCTCCCGTCAAAAAAAGTAACTCTTTCCTCTGAAACTTACTTAAACCATAACCAAATACTGATTGTTAAAAAATCTGTTAAAGGTTGGCTGTATATTTCTATTGTCTAGAAAAACAATGCAGTAAAACAAAAGTTTTCATGTAATTTTGGGCTGCAATTGCATAATGTTGCCATTTTGGCCGCTTATATTTCTGGTGACAGATTGATCTCAAGATGGAGGGCGTCTACAGAAAAAAACACAAAAATCGCCCCCTGAGTTCAGGAGGCGCGTCACCGCAAGGGATCTGCTTTTAGCTAGCAACGTATTCTTTCACATTGGCGCGACGACGGCGCAAATGAGCAAGGGCTTGATGTTCTAGCTGGCGAACGCGCTCACGGCTGAGATTTAAGCGTTCACCTACTTTGGCTAAAGACATTTCGTTACCATCTTCTAAACCAAAGCGCAAGGACAAAACTTGTCGCTGTTGAGGGGTTAGTTCTGCCAACAAGTTATTCAGGTCTTGACGCAAGAATTCTTGGGTGGTGTAATACTCTGGAGATGGGCTTTCATCTTCGAGCATTTCTTGCAATTCAGTATCCTGGTTATCACCCACTTTCACATCCAAAGAAACTGGTTGACGAGCCATGTTGAGATACTCGCGAATTTGAATCGGCTCTAGTTCCAACTCTTGAGCAATTTCGCCAGGAGTAGGTGATCGCCCAAATTTTTGCGCCAGTTCTCGCTGTACTTTTTTGATTTTGTTCAGTTTCTCGGTGATGTGAATCGGTAAGCGAATGGTACGTCCTTGCTGGGCAATGGCACGGGTAATTGCTTGACGAATCCACCAGTAAGCATAGGTGGAAAATTTATAACCCCTTGTGGGATCAAACTTTTCTACACCACGTTCTAGTCCTAGAGTTCCTTCTTGGATCAGATCCAAGAACTCCATGTTGCGCTTTTGATATTTCTTAGCGATCGCCACAACCAAGCGCAAGTTGGCTTCAATCATCTTTTGCTTTGCTCGTTTACCCAAAGCTACAGTATGTTTAATCTCTGTTTCAGGTTGATTAACATGGGCAGCCCACTCTGATAAACTGGGATCATGATCTAGCTTTTTGGCTAAAGCTTCTTTAGCCTCCAAAAGCGCCATCATTTGTTGTACCTGCTTGCCAAAAATAATTTCTTCTTCTCGAGTTAGCAATGGTACACGACCAATTTCCCGCAGATAGGTTCTCACCATATCAGCCGTGAATTTGGTATTGATGTTTTCGGTTTTATTGTTAACAATAGCCATTGGTGCGTTGTCCTCTACTCCGTAAATACAACGGATCTTTTATAACTAAATCTGGTCTGGAAAGGTAGTACACATATCACGGAACATAGGGCGCTACCAAAAGAAGTCAATTCATACACCGCGTATGGAAGATCAAGAAGATGCATCCCTGATATAGGTTCCTTTACCTTCCCTAAATTTTTGAATCTCTTAGAAGCACACTTGATGATTAAGGAAAAATCTTTTTATCTTCAGCAGCGATCTGCAACTGTAAAATATGAAGTCGATATGAGTTCTACTTACTTCTATTATATTAAGACAAATCAACTAGATAGTAAAGTAACTTGGACAAATCCCACAATTATAATGCAAAACTGTTTTGTGAAAAAAAAATTCCCTCTATTCCATCAACTATATCTATAGTGACGCTAAAAAAGCTTCCTCAGTTGCTTATATGTAGCCGGATAACCGAACTGTGTCACCTGTGAAGATGGAGGGATGTTACGAACGTTGGAATTTGAGGATAGTCAAATCATTTGGAATTTAACTAACGAAGTTAATATCGACTCATCCCTAGCGATGGGCTGGAGACTCAGCACTCTCTAAGGGACAATCAGCACTGGGCAAGGGGAAAGGTTAATAACACGAGTGGTAACACTATCACTTGCCCCCTCTTCAGTCAAGCCCAAACCTCTACAGCCCATAATAATTAAATCTGCCCCAATGTCATCAGCAACATCGCAGATAGTAAAGGCTGGTTTGCCTTGTCTTTCCAGAATCTCAGACTGAATTCCTTGCTGTGAAAACAAAGATTGGGCATTTTCCAGCAGTTTGGCAACAACGTCTGATGATACCATCGGATCTGGAATTGGTGCATCTGCGGGGGTTTCTTCTACCACAGACAGCAGCACCAAACGACTGCCGTATTTTTGCACAACGTTGGCCACTACATCAGCAGCCGAGCGTGCTTCTCGGCTTTGATCAATTGGAAATAGCACTGTTTTGAACATCTTGCTCTCCTAGCACCCCTGACTCCGGTAAAATCTTGATAGTTCTACTTTCAAAACAATAACAAAAAGGCAATCAGGAGAGTCTATCTATGTCCAAAAAAACTTTAGCAAATTTATCGGCGACAGATATCTCTGGTAAACGTGCCTTAGTTCGGGTTGACTTTAACGTACCTCTGGATGACAAAGCCAACATTACAGACGATACTCGTATTCGTGCGGCACTGCCGACTATCAAGGATTTGATCCAGAAGGAAGCTAAGATAATTTTAGCCAGCCATTTTGGTCGTCCCAAGGGTGTGGATGACACATTGCGTTTAACCCCAGTTGCTAAACGTCTGTCGGAATTGCTGGGTCAAGAAGTGGTTAAAACTGATGATTGCATCGGGAATGCAGTTTCTGCCCAAGTAGATGCTTTACAAAATGGACAAGTTCTGCTTTTAGAAAATGTTCGTTTTTACAAAGAAGAAGAGAATAACGACCCAGAATTTGCCAAAAAACTGGCAGCTAATGCTGATTTTTATGTAAATGATGCTTTTGGTACTGCACACCGTGCCCATGCTTCTACTGAAGGTGTAACCCACTACTTGAGTCCTTGCGTGGGCGGATATTTAATTGAAAAAGAACTGCAATACTTGCAAAGCGCCATTGAAAATCCACAACGTCCTTTGGCAGCGATTATTGGCGGTTCTAAGGTTTCTAGCAAAATTGGTGTCATTGAAACTCTACTGGAGAAATGCGACAAGCTGATCATCGGCGGTGGGATGATTTTCACTTTCTACAAGGCCCGTGGTTTGAGTGTTGGTAAGTCTCTAGTGGAAGAAGACAAACTAGAACTAGCTAAGAGTTTAGAGGCTAAAGCAAGGGAACGTGGCGTGGCTTTATTACTACCCACAGATATTGTCTCGGCTGATAAGTTTGCCTATGATGCCAATGCTACAACTGTCAGCATTGAAGATATTCCTGATGATCGTATGGGTTTGGATATTGGACCCGAGTCGGTTAAGGTGTTCCAAGCAGCATTGGCTGATTGCAAAACCGTGATTTGGAATGGGCCAATGGGTGTATTTGAGTTTGATAAATTTGCCGCAGGTACAGAAGCGATCGCGCAGACTCTGGCGGAAATTGGCAAAACTGGTACAACCACTATCATCGGCGGCGGTGACTCAGTGGCCGCTGTGGAAAAGGTCGGTTTAGCTGATCAAATGAGCCACATTTCTACCGGCGGCGGTGCTAGCTTGGAGTTGCTAGAAGGTAAAATCTTGCCTGGTATTGCTGCTTTAGACGAAGCGTAACTACTTAGTGGTTAACAGTGATCAGTATCATGCTTTGATGGCTGGTCATTGTTAACTTTCATCAAATTATCAAACTCAGTTGGATTGAGTATCACCAAGTGTTGGGCTTTCTATGGGTGTGGGTTCTGGGGTGGGTGTGGGTTCTGGGCTGGGTGTGGGTTCTGGGGTGAGTGTGGGTTCTGGGGTGGGTGTGGGTTCTGGTGTGGGTGTGGGTTCTGGTGTGGGTGTTTCTGCGCTAATGGTGAGTTGATAACTCAGTGGTTCTGATGCCGTGGAGGCCAGGACAAATTCATAAAATCCGGATTCTGGTAATTTAACAGATAAATTGCGTTCTGTGGAATCTTCTAAAAATTTGACTTTGCCAGAAGGTGAATATACTGAAAGTAAAATTGGAGAACTTGCTTTTAGCCGCACTTCCATTAATTGATTCTGGGCAAGGTTAGCAATAAAAACTTTACCACCAGCCGGGTGAGCAGCAGGCTGAAGATTGCCGTTCACGGTTTTGCTCGTGGCACCTGAATCAAATGTAATTTTTGCCAAAGCTGTACGGGAACGGAGAGCATTAAGTTTATCACTGACAAACCCGTGCCAAACTTGCCCAATGGGTTGATTAATAAAGTTTTTGCCTTGCTGTTGAGGAAATTCGTTGAAGAAGGCGGTATCTGCTAAATCATACAAAGAAGTAGTACTAACATTGATTTTGTTCACTTCAACTCGCCAAGCTTCCCGTTCTGCTACTGTGTAAGTTCCTAATTGTCGCCGGGCGCTGGTACTCAATGGAGCGAGTTTTTCTAGTAATTGGGCGGCGGTTTCATCCCACTCTGCACGTAAACTCTCATCTTTCGGTTCAGCGCTGAGATTTTCTCTTTGTGAACTGGGGTTATTCTGCCAAAAAATTTGATTTACTAAGCTCACATAAAAGCTAGAATCAATACCCAATTGTTCACGGCGATTATTTAATCTTAGTTTGCGTTGTCGTTCTGCTAAGGAAAATTCGGCTGAGGAATCAGTGGGATCTTTGACGGTGGGAGTAGGGCTGGGTGTGGGTGCAACTTTTTCTAGATCGCCATCGTCATCGGTGACCACCCAGAAAACTCCTCCCGCCGCGGTAGCTAGTACAAGTACTGATACAAAGACTTTTACTGCTGTCCACCAGGTTGTGGGCTGGAGTGATGGGGGTGATGGAGATGATGGAAGTGATGGAGAGACCGCTAGCGTGGCTGATGTTGGTTCCGAAGTGGTGGGATATTGAGTTGGGGAATAGCTGAATTGTGGCGGGTTGAGGGCTTGCAATACCTGACGAGCTGATTGGTAACGATCGCTTGGTCTAGGAGATAGCATTTTATCTAATACCTGTCCAAAAGCTGGAGTAAGACTAGTTTCTCTGCGCCATTGCCAAGTCAGATTGTCATGATTGATTAGTTCTTGGGGCTGTTTACCTGTCAATAAAACCAGCATTGTTACGGCCAAGGCATACAAGTCACTATGAGTAGAGACTAAACCTGTTTGCATCTGTTCTGGAGGTGCAAATCCTACTTTACCTAGTAGAGTTGGTGATGGGGAAGATGTTTGTTTATCAGCTTGGTAATATTCTGAGGCCACTGTTGCTGCTACCTGTTTAACTCCGCCAAAGTCAATTAATACTGGTAATTGGTCACTGGTGCGAAGAATTAAATTATCTGGTGAAATATCGCGATGAATTACCCCCATTGAGTGTATGTAATCTACGACTGGGAGAATTTGTAGTAACAATTGCCGGATTTCAGATTCAGTAAAACGCAACCCTTGCTGTTGACGTGCATTTAATATATGACTGTAGGTTTTTCCTTCGACGTAATCCTGCACTAAAAACAGGTATTGTTTGCCTTGTAAATTAATTCGCAGCAATTCTCGAAAACTGGGAATTTGGGGGTGTTGCAGCTTGTAGAGAACACTGGCTTCTCGCTTAAATAATTCTTCAGCTTTTTCAACAACATAATCAGTTTGAACTTGAGGGGAAAATTCCTTTAAAACACAAAGTTCACGGAAGCGGTTAATGTCTTCAGCTAAATAAGTACGTCCAAAACCACCCTGACCAATTTGACGAACTATTATATAGCGCTCGCTTAAAGTCACACCCGGTTGAATACTATTATTTATATACATAAGTCATTAGTCATTGGCTGCTGGCAAGAGTATACTTTTTTTCACATTTGACTGGTCATAGGAAAAATTATCCGTTAACTGCTAACTGTCAACGGTCAACCGTTATCTTATTTTTACTTTGCTGACTTGATCAGTGGCAAGCGCATACCAAATTTGACCTAAAGTCCGTGGATTCATTTTCCCAGGCTGTTGTCCTGGAAACAACTGCTCAAATTTTTCGTTTGTATCTTTGTTGAGTTGGTTAATTGTATAATTCCCCCACTGTCCTGCTCTTGCTTGTTCTCTCCAAATTTTCTCATTTTTTGAACTATAGCTTCCTAATTGCCGACGAGCTGGTGTACTTAGATTGGCTCGTTTTATTTTATATAACAAATCTTCGGCCATAGAAATCCATTCATCTCTTAACAGTGCGTCTTCTGGTCCAGAACTGAGGCTACGCCCATTTAATTCTGGTTTCTGAGCATAAAATAAATTATCGACAAACTCTGTAAAAAATCCTTCTGGTATTTGTAGCTGTTCCCGGTGGCTTAAAATTTCAGTGATGCCATCAGAACCTCTGTCACTGACTGGCCTGGCCATAGGATTGGGTAAGCTAGGAATTTTAGGTATAGAAATTGTGGGTACGGTAGTGGAAGTGACGTTGCGAAGGATTGAATTTGCTATTGCCCAGATACCTGCACTAGTTAAAACGACTAAAGTTGTTCCCGCAAGACTAACGGCAAAGGGGGATATCCAAACTGGAAGGGTAATGCTTTTATCAAGTATTTTGGCTTTATTGTGGATTTTACTGAGAATTTGTCCAGGAGCAACCACCATTGTCTTCATTTTAGTCAGGTATGTGGTGGGTGGTTTAATTTTGATGCTAGAGGGTAAATCCTCAAGTACCTGTTCTGCGGTTTGGTAGCGATCGCTTGGCCGATGAGCAAGCATTTTTTTTAACACACCTTCCAATTGACTACTGACTTTAATTTCCTTTCCCCAGTGCCAAATTCCTTCATAGGTATTGTAGAGTTTTTGGGGTTCTTTACCCGTGAGCAGAACTAAAGCTGTCACTGCCAAAGAATATAAATCGCTATTAAAAAACACTTTACCTTGGCGTAATTGTTCTTCTGGTGCATAGCCCTTTTTACCCAATAAAGTATTATTCACAGCCAACCGAGTAAACCACAAACCTTGAAAACCTGTCAATTGCTTCACACCACCAAAGTCTATCAGCATAGGTAGATGATCAGAACTTCGCCAAATCAAATTATCGGGAGAAATATCACGGTGAACCACATCTCGTGAGTGGATGTAGGATAACACAGGTAAAATCTGCTCCAGCATCGTTATTACTTCCTCTTCGGTAAAATTTTTACCTTGACCTTGGCGCTGCTCTAACAATTGGTAATAACTACTACCATCTATATAATCTTGCACTAAGAAGAAAAAATCTTTACTTCCTACCAGCACTTGTAGCGAAGCACGAAAACGGGGGATTTGAGGATGCTGGAGTGTTTTAAGAACATTGGCTTCTCGCTCAAATAATTCTTTAGCTTTTTGTAAATCTTGCTGTGTTGTTACTTGGGGGGCGAATTCCTTCAGCACACAGGGTTGCTGAGATTTATAGTTATCTTCTGCCAAATAAGTGCGGCCAAAACCACCTTGACCTAATTGACGGATGATGCGATAACGATCATCGACAACCTCCCCAAAAGCCAGAGGGAATGGATCACCACAGTGGATACAAAAACGGTTACCACCGATGTTGCTGTGTTGTCTACTGCAATATACCCGCATAATGCTGAAGGCTGAACTAAGGTTTTATTAACTTACTACAACTAGCACAGTTCCAGTTACGGTTAGGATCAGAAAATTCCCTGATCAAAGGTTTGAGAAAGTTAAATCATAGCTACAATACTGGCAACACCTCACCATAAATATGATGAACGACAAATCACAAGGAAAGCGAGCCATAAGGGCATTTGAAGATTTTGTATCTACTTCCTTAGAAACACGACTACAAAAAAATCTCAATCTTTCCAGCCCATCAATAGCGATAAATTTATTTAATGATGTAGCTACTAATGTACCTGCTTACAAAGCTTTTTTAGCAGAACAAGAAATTGATCCCAGGGCTATCCAAACATTTGAGGACTTTCAGAAACTACCTATAATTAATAAAGAAAATTACATATCTCGTTATCCTTTGGCTGAGTTGTGCCGCTACGGAAAGTTAGAAGCCTGCGATATGATAGCCGCCTCTTCTGGTTCCACGGGTAAACCCACATTTTGGCCGCGTTTTTTCACTGATGAATTGCAGATTGCTACACGCTTTGAACAAATATTTTATGATAGTTTTTATGCTGATGTCACACGCACTTTAGCTGTTATTTGTTTCTCATTAGGCACTTGGGTAGGTGGAATGTTCACTACCAATTGCTGTCGCTATCTTGCTAGTAAAGGCTATCCTGTGACTGTAATTACCCCTGGTAATAATAAAGAAGAAATTTTACGTGTTATACAGGAAATAGGTGCAGCTTTTGAGCAGGTAGTTTTGTTAGGATATCCGCCATTTCTTAAAGATGTAATAGACACTGGTATTGCCCGTGGTGTGGAGTGGCAGCAATATTATATTAAATTAGTGATGGCGGGAGAAGTATTTAGTGAAGAATGGCGGAGTTTGGTAGGTGAGAGAGTAGGGGCGCAAAATGCTTGTTACGATTTTGCCTCAATGTATGGTACTGCGGACGCAGGTGTATTGGGTAATGAAACACCTTTGAGCATATGCATTCGTCGTTTCTTGGCTGAACATCCAGATGCAGCTAAAGCTTTATTTGGTGAATCTCGTTTACCGACATTGGTACAATACGACCCCATTAGTCGTTTTTTTGAAGTTGAGGATGGCAAATTGCTATTTTCAGGAAATAATGGTATTCCTTTGATTCGCTATAACATCATGGACAATGGTGGGATAATTAGTTATGATGACATGCTCCATTTCTTAACTGAGTGGGGATTTGATCCTGTGGAACATCTGCGTTGTCAAACTCAACATTTACCTAGAGGAATTTATCCATTACCCTTTGTCTATGTTTTCGGTCGCTCTAACTTTACAGTTTCCTACTTTGGTGCGAATATTTATCCAGAAAATGTCACAGTGGGATTAGAACAAGCCGGAATTACTGAATGGGTGACGGGAAAGTTCGTCTTGCAGGTGAAAGAAGATGCAGATCAAAATCGATTTTTATATGTGGTGGTTGAGTTAGCACCAGGGGTAGAAGGAAGTGAAGACAAGCGACAAGCTATAATGGCCTCAATTCTTTCACAACTCTTGCGCCTGAACAGTGAGTTTGCTCACTATGTTCCCCCAGAATATCAAATGCCACAAGTCACATTAGCTCAAATGGGTGATTCTGAATATTTCCCTACAGGTGTGAAACATCGTTATACGCGCAGGTAGTTGGGATGTAGGGGCTTTGGGAGTATCTTAGTTTTAACCTAAAAAAAGGTAAGTAATATTGAAACCCTCCCCGTACATTGGGGAGGGCGACAAGCCCTAACTAAAAGTTCTAATTCCCGGTGGGAAAACCCGGGAGTGTTTTTTAGTAGCGGTTATGAAAGTTACCAGCGCTACCACCCCGATTACCACCAAAGGAAGCTCTGTCCTCTTTGGGTTTAGCTTTATTCACTTTTAAGTCGCGTCCCATCCATTCAGCACCATCTAAGGCTTCAATGGCTGCCGTTTCTTCAGTGTCTGTACCCATGTCTACGAAAGCAAACCCACGCACACGGCCTGTTTCACGGTCGGTAGGTATTTGAACCCGTTTTACAGTACCGTAATCTGCAAATACCGCAGTTAGTGCCTCTTGGGTCACTTGGTAAGATAGGTTGCCTATATAAATTGACATTAATTGTCTCCAAAATCACAAACTATGTAGAGATTTAGATTTCGGAGAGAAGTCTGTAAATACCACAAGGGAAAAGCCTGTCAATACTAAAAACAAACGCTGTCGCCGAATTAATTCTCATTCCAATTCTGACACAGAATTTCAAGAATCAAAGGGGGAAGCTCCAGAAAATGTTACAAAAAGTTGTGATAACTTAATTTTTATTTACTTTTTTCAGTTGACCACAGTTTAGCAACACACCCCACAATGGGCAGTGGGGGGGCAAAACTTGTACTGAACCTAGCCATAGTATGCCCACCCTAGAAATTAATTGCTTGACCGATTGTACTTACAAGTCAGGAGGCAAAATTACCTGGTCAATGGCGTGGATTACACCATTACTACCCTTAATATCTGCCTGAACTACTTTGGCATCATTGACCATGACACCATTAGCGTCAACTTTGACCTCAATGTTCCCGCCTTCAAGGCTTTTCACTGTGCCAGATGATAAATCAGTAGATAAAACTGTACCGCTTACTACATGGTAAGTTAAGAGTTTCAACAAAATTTCTTTATTCTCTGGCTTTAACAAATCTCTCACAGCGTCTTGGGGTAATCTGGCAAATGCAGCATCAGTGGGAGCAAAAACTGTGAGTTGGTTTTGACCTTGTAAAACGTCTGTTAATCCCGCTGCTTTTAAAGCTGTGGTTAAGGTTGTAAAGGAGGGGCTGGACTCTGCCAATGCTAACAAGGTTTTCTTTTGAGTTTGAGTCTCGGTTTCTGGTGTAGTTTTGGGGGGTGTTGCTCTAGGGGTGCGTGTATCC
The DNA here is from genome assembly GCF_029891685.1 of Umezakia ovalisporum Ak1311. NCBI lineage: Bacteria > Bacillati > Cyanobacteriota > Cyanophyceae > Nostocales > Nodulariaceae > Umezakia > Umezakia ovalisporum. Next base: position 12,554 of record NZ_JANQDJ010000040.1, read on the forward strand.
GGAGGGGTAGCCGAAGGTGCAGTCCGAGGACTACGGTTATAGGGAGGTTCATTGAAAATGCTGGGTCTAGGATTAAGACCTCTACTATCTGCTTGTGCTACTAAATTATCCTTTGGCTGGTTGGCTTGGGATGGTAAAGCAATCAGGAGACTAATCCCTGCTAACCCCACTACCCTTGCCAACTTAGTATGCAATTTGCCGTAATTTGCCTTCATAAATTTTGTTTGTCTTTGAGTTCATACAGGTCACATAAAGCTTTATAACACTTCACTCGCCAAAATATGTAAATTAAGGATCAAGATTTTTGGTCAATATGAGTATATAAGGTTACTATCTATGTTTTTGAGCATCTGGATTTTAAAATCAAGTAAACTGAGCATATTTATCTATTAAATTTGTTTATTTAATATTTAAATCAATCAAAAAATAAGTTTTTCAATAAAAACACTTAACCACCGACAATTGCATAAAAACGCCTATTTTGTCCATATTTTTGGAGAAAATTGCTGCGTTTTTCAGGAAAATTACTTGAACTAAAGATACAATAAGAGCATTGTTCTATTAATGTGTTAAAAGTAGAGATTATGCTGGAATTATACCAATGGGAGTTATCTCACTATTCAGAGAAAGTTCGGTTAATCCTGGATTATAAAGGGCTAGATTACCGGAAAATAGAAGTTACACCAGGCATGGGACAAGTAGATTTATTCCGCGTGACTGGTCAAAGACAAGTGCCAGTTTTAAAAGACGGTAATAGATATATTGTTGATTCCACTGAAATTGCTAAGTATTTAGATTTAGAATATCCTGATCGCCCACTCATACCTCAAGACCCCCAGACCCGGGGTTTATGCTTATTGATGGAAGAATGGGCAGATACATCAATAGGTGTCAAAAGCAGGACGGCTTTTTTTTCTGCCATTAGTCAAGACCAAGATTTCCGCAAGTCTTTGTTGCCTAATTCTACACCTGATATATTCAAAACTCTAGTGGCTGGGGTTCCTAGTGATGTGTTGACTGTGTTAGGCTTTGGGGTAGGTTATGGCCCTGATGTGATCAAATCAGCGATCGCGGACTTGAAACAGGACTTAGAATCGTTAACACTAATATTAGCAAATAGTCCATATTTAACAGGAGACGAGCCAACTTTAGCTGACTTAGCAGTGGCTAGTTTATCAATACTGCTCAAGTTCCCCGAAATCGCTTATCTAGATTTACCGGCCGGTATTAGAGGAAAAGGTGTGCCGGGATTGGCAGATAATCCTGATTATCAACCATTCTTTACCTGGCGCGATGGCTTGTATGCTCAATTTCGTAAACCGTTAATTGGTGCAGCTACAACTACAACAGCACCGACTGCGATTCAAATTGAATAAGTGATGAGTGTTGATGAGGGGATGAGGGAGAATAAACTACAATTCAACTTGATATGGAGACTGATGATCCAGTTCTCAACCCAGGATGAAAGTCTCCTTACTTCCACTCAGCACTCAGCACTTAAAATATGAATGCGGCACAACCATTAGGTTCGGTAACACAAGGTTCTCTAACTGGGGGATTAGAAGTACGATTACACCCGGATGTTTCCGTTGAAGATATGCGGGTGGGTAAATTTTTAGTTGTGCATGGTTTGCGATCGCGCTTTTTCTGTATGCTCACAGATGTGGCACTGGGAAACGCTAATGCACGCATTATTGCTAATCCCCCTGGTTGGGAAGACACTTTTTTACGAGAAGTTTTAGCCGGTAGTGGTATATACGGTACTATCAACCTCTCACCCATGTTGATGTTTACACCGGAATCTCATGAATCTTTGTCGTCAACCAATGGTAAATCAGATCATAATTTACTACCATCGGCAAATGGTCTGGCATCATTCCAGCCCCAAACCAGTACCACAATAGAATTACTACCGGTTAAAACTATTCCCAGTCATTTTAGCCAAGTTTATGAAGCCACTGAAGAAGATTTCCGCCGAGTATTTGGTTGGGAAGATGACCCCCAAAGGCGTAATTTTTCCATTGGTAAACCGTTAGATATGGATGTACCTGTCTGCATTGATTTAAACCGCTTTGTTGAACGTAGTAATGGCGTGTTTGGTAAATCTGGTACTGGTAAGTCTTTCTTGACACGTTTATTATTAGCTGGAGTAATCCGCAAAGGTGCGGCAGTAAACTTGATATTTGATATGCACTCTGAGTATGGCTGGGAAGCGGTGGCCGAAGGTAAAAATGTGAATACTGTTAAAGGCTTAAAGCAATTATTTCCTGGTAAGGTAGAAGTCTACACCCTTGACCCCACATCCACAAAACGTCGGGGTGTACGTGATGCACAAGAACTGTATTTGAGTTATGAACAAATTCAAGTTGAAGATATTAAATTATGCAGCCGAGAATTAGGACTTTCGGAAGCGGCTTTAGATAACGCCAGTATTTTGTTTAATGAATTTGGTAAATCTTGGATTCCCCAATTGTTTAACATGACAAGTGAGGATGTCAAACTTTTTTGCGAAGAAAAACCAGGACATCCGGGTTCCATTACTTCCTTACAGCGTAAACTCCTGCGCTTAGATAGTTTGAAATATATGCGGGGTGTTTGTCCCGAGAATTATGTGCATAAAATTGTGCAATCTTTGGAAGGTGGGAAAAACGTAGTGATAGAATTTGGTTCCCAGTCCAATATGCTTTCTTATATGTTAGTGACTAACATGATCACCAGAAGGATTCATGAACATTACGTAGAAAAAGCAGATAAATTTCTGCAAAGCAAAAATCCATGCCATCGCCCGACACCGCTAATGATTACCATTGAAGAAGCACACCGTTTCCTTGACCCGACAATAGTACAAAGTACAATTTTTGGTACCATCGCTCGTGAACTGCGAAAATATTTTGTAACCTTGCTAGTGGTAGATCAACGTCCATCAGGAATTGACAATGAAGTTATGTCCCAGATTGGTACACGCATCACCGCTTTGCTAAATGATGAGAAAGATATTGATGCAATTTTTACTGGTGTATCTGGTGCCGGTAGTTTGCGCTCAGTGTTAGCAAAATTAGATTCTAAGCAACAAGCCCTAATTTTAGGTCATGCTGTTCCCATGCCAGTGGTGGTGAGGACGCGACCTTATGATACACAATTTTACACTGAAATCGGTGATCCGGCTTGGGATGAAAAAGCAGATGCAGAAGTGTTTGCTGCTGCGGAATTAGCAAAAGCTGATTTGGGTTTTTAGCTGTTTTACATAAAATTCAATATCTACTGAGATTGGGTATAAAAACAAAGGCAACATTTCGGAGGACGTTTTGGTGTTTAGTTTCACTTCTTACCCTAGAAAATATTGCCATAATGTAACAAGCATCACACTGAAATAAAGCTGATAACCTGTATAATTGTTTAAAGTGACACTATTACAATATAGACTTAAATTTTAAGTAATTAATATGCTGGTGAAATCTAACGTTCAGTTAACAATTTCTTTAACTGGACTTGGTTTAAACAATGAGGATTTACAAGCAAAAAGACAAAATTTGCTATCCCAGTCAACAAAGGTCAACAGGGTTGAAGATGCAGATTTAGTCCCGGTGGAAAACGCACCCAAAAACACCAAGACTTTAAGCAGCTTTTAGTTTAAGTTCTTCAATGCAGAGGTGAACATTCCTAGTATTAAGACTTTGTTCAATTTGTTGAGCGCTCCCTTGGCCAACAAACCAATGAAGATGGTGCTGAAAGCGCCTAATGGCAAAAACTGAACACACAAGCCAATAATAGAGAATAATTTACATTTGCTTGCCAAAAAGCACAAAAAGCACAAAATTTTCTCAACCGTACATCAAAGAACTAAGATGGCCAAAATAGCATTGCTGATAGGCATTAGTGAATATGACCCAGGATTAGCACCCCTACCCAAGGCTGTAAATGATGTAGAAGCGATGCAGCGAGTTCTAGTCAACCCAGAAATGGGTGGTTTTGCTGAGGGAGATGTCAGAGTGCTGAAAAATCCCCAACGGCAAGATATGGAAAATGCTATTTATCACTTGTATGCTAATCGTCACAAAGATGACTTAGTGCTTTTTTACTTTTCTGGTCATGGGGTGACTGATGAGAGTGGTGATTTTTACTTCTCCACTCGCCAAACCCAAAAAAATCAGAATAAATTGATTCCCACCACAGCTGTAGCAGCGACAAATGTACATAGTTGGATGAACAAAAGCAAATCTAAGCGACTGGTAGTAATTTTAGATTGCTGCTTTAGTGCGGCTTTTGCCAAGGGGTTGACAACTAAAAATAGTGGAACAATTGACCTAGAACAATACTTAGGAGGTGAAGGAAGGGCAATTCTCACAGCTTCTACTTCCACACAATATGCTTTTGAGTCCGATGGCTTGGACTTGTCGATATACACTCATTATTTAGTAGAGGGAATTGACACAGGTGTAGCAGATCAAGATGGAGATGGTTTAATTGCAGTGGATGAACTGCATCAGTACGCCAAAAGTAAAGTGCAAGAAGCATCCCCGGCCATGACACCAGAATTTTATCCCCATAAGGAAGGTTATCGAATTTTTCTAGCCAAGTCGCCCAAGGATGACCCCAAGCTCAAATATCGCCAGGAAGTTGAACGCCGCTTCAATCGTGGTAAATTTACCATTCCTGCTCGTCACTTGTTAAACTTATTGCGCTTGGAATTGAACCTTGACCCTGATGTTGCTGATGCTATTGAAGCAGAAGTTCACCAACCATATCGGGAGTATCAAAGGAGGTTAAAAGAATACGAAGACACTCTGACTGCAACAATTGCAGATGAGCCTAACCTAAGTGAAACAACTCTCAAAGACCTCAAAGACTATCAGCAACATTTAGGCTTGAGAGATGAAGATGTCGCACCAATACAAACACTAATTATTGGTCAACCAAAATCAAGGCCATCCGTCAAACACATATCTAAATCCATTCCACAAAATCCAGCCAATGAATTTGAGTTTGACATAGTAACTGTCGATGCTCAAGGGGAATTGTTCAACTTCTGTGAAAAACAGGTTGAGTTGTTTACAACAGAGGACTTAGGTAATAACGTATTTCTGGAGATGGTAGCAATTCCCGGTGGTACATTTCTCATGGGTTCACCAGAAAATGAGCCAAAACGAGATCAATCTGAAAGTCCTCAGCATACCGTCACCATTCAACCTTTTTTCATGGGGAAATTTCCCGTTACCCAAGTTCAATGGTCAGTCGTTGCAGCTTTCGATAAGGTAAATATCGATTTACATCCCCACCCATCTAAATTTAAGGGTGCTAACCGTCCTGTGGAATGTATTGCTTGGGATGAAGCTGTGGAGTTTTGCGCCCGACTATCTCAAAAGACTAGAAAAATCTATCGCTTACCCAGTGAGGCTGAATGGGAATATGCTTGCCGAGCAGGAACCACCACAGCGTTTTATTTTGGTGAGACGATTACTACAGAGTTAGCAAATTATCAGAGCAATTACAGTTATGATTGTACTCCTAACGCTGAATATCCGGGCGAAACAACTGATGTAGGTGAATTTCCTGCCAATGCCTTTGGTTTATATGATATCCATGGTAATGTATGGGAGTGGTGTCAGGATGAGTGGCACGAAAATTATAACAATGCACCAACAGACGGTACACCTTGGCTAAATGATCACGATAGTGAGTTGCGCTGCCTACGGGGCGGTTCCTGGTACGACAACATAGAAATATGCCGTTCCGCCTATCGCGGCTACGCTGCCCGCCACGACCCGTACATCAATCTTGGTTTTCGTGTTGTCTGTCAGGTTAATTGACCCTCTCTCCATCCAGTGAAAATCCTCTGGTGTCATCAGCACCAGAGAATGCTGTGGCGATTACTTAGTTCCAATCCACAGCACAAAAGCTTCCATACTCGATATAATCGTTTAAAATGACTGTAAATCCTATGGAAACGATTAATATGCTGGGAACATCTAACATTCAGGTGACAATTTCTTTAACTGAACTTGGTTTAGACGATGAGGATTTACAAGCAGAAGTACAAAACTTGCTACCCCAGCTAAGAGAAGTGGATGGGGTGGAAGATGCAGATTTAGTCTCAGTGGAAACTGCACCTAAGAATACAAAGGCTTTAGGCGGTTTTTTGTTAGGGTTGTTAAATGCAGAAGTGAACATTGCTAATATTAAGACTTTGTTTACTTTTTTGGGCGATCGACTGGGCAACAAACCAATTAAAATGTTACTTAAAGCACCTGACGGCAGAGAACTGAACATAGAAGCCGGCAGTCAAAAAGAATTTGAATTTGCTTACCAAAGAGCACAAGATTTTCTCAACGGGACATCAAAAAACTAAGATGGCCAAAATAACATTGCTGATGGGCATTAGTGAATGTGATCCAGGGTTAGCACCTTTACCCAAGGCTGTAAATGATTTAGAAGCGATGCAGCGATTTCTAGTCAACCCAGAAATGGGTGATTTTTCTGAGGGAGATGTGACAGTCCTGAAAAATCCCCAACGACAAGATATGGAAAATGCTATTTATCACTTGTGTGCTACATGCTAATCGTCACAAACATGACTTAGTGCTTTTTTACTTCTCCACCCGGGAAAGCAAAAGAAAATCAGAATAGGTAATACCAGGGTTTTAATCAACAGGTATTTGTAAATTGGCATAAAATGGAATTCCTGACCCCTTGAGTCAGTTTTTTCATCTGTCGGAAACTGGTGAAGGAAAAATGTAGCTGTTTAACCTAATTGTTCAAATAAATCAGCCAATACTACATTAGAAAATAAAAACCCTTGGGGATCGCATAACCGCAACCTTCCCCCAACAACTTCTACCCAACCTTCATCTTCATAAGGCTGTAAACATTGGTGAATTTTTTTTACATTATCCTCCCCAAACCTCTCGGACAACATTGCCAAACTCACACCCTCGGCTAAACGCAACCCTAACATTAGGGTTTCTAATAAAACTTCCTCTGGTGGAGTTACTTCGCAATCAATTACACCCCCTGCTTCCACCCAGTGGTAATATTCCTTCGTTTTCCGGGGACGAGTGAAGCGCTTACCATCCACATAACTCGCCGCACCCATACCAAAACCATAATAAGGGCGGTTTTCCCAATAAACTCGATTATGCCGACATTGATGCCCAGGACGGGCATAGTTAGAAATTTCGTAATGTTCATAACCTGCACTGGTCAAAACTTGCTGTGCCATTTGGTACATTTTGACTGTGGTTTCATCGGTTGGTAATGGTTTGTCTCCCGGTTGGTAGTAACGACCAAAAACTGTACCGGGTTCTATGGTCAGGTCATAAATAGATATGTGGGTAGGCATAAATTTTACTGCTTGCTTCAGAGAAGCTTGCCATTGCTCTAGAGATTGATGTGGTAAGCCAGAGATCAGATCTAAGCTAAATTCGGGAATTTCTACTTGGTGAATTAATTCCACAGATGTGAAAATATCCACAACAGAGTGCGATCGCCCCGCAACTCGTAATAACTCGGATTGCAATGCTTGTACGCCCAAACTTACCCGGTTGACACCAGCGCTACGATAGCCAGATATATGTGCCAAATCAAAGGTACCTGGGTCTACTTCCATAGAAATTTCTACGTCAGAAGCAATGCCAAAATGTTTTTTCAGGGCTACTAGTATATTTTGTAACTGTTCAACTGATAGTAAAGAAGGGGTACCACCACCGAAAAAAATCGTCTTTAGAGGTTCACTAGTCCCTGTCACCATGGCGATTTCTTGACATAGTACGTTGACATACCGAGAAATGGGACCAGATGTTTCACCTCGCTGGCCATCGCCCACAACAGACACCGGAAAATCGCAATAAAAACAGCGTCGTCGGCAAAAAGGAATGTGTACATAAGCAGAACTGGCAATGTGAGAACCATTATTTTTTGGACTCATTTTGAGAAACAATTGATTAACTCAACTAAAAATTAAAACAGCGAAAATAAGTAATTTTTTACAAGTTTTTATCATTTGACAACAAAATCATGAAAAATATTAAGAGAAATGACTTTCGTTATAATATTTGCAGATATTACCTGCTTCAACGCCTAGTGTAAGTCAATATTAATGAATCTCTCGTACTGATCAAAAATACTTGACTTCATCGGGTCACATAATCGCAGGAAAAAACATAACTATGCTTGATGCCATTATCATTCTCTCATTTATCCTAGCTGCTGCGGGAATAGGGTTCTATAGCATTGAACTACTACCCGATGGTTCCCTAGATGGCGTGACAAACCTAGACGCTTTACGCTTAGTTGTTGCCGTATTTGCTTCCATCATTGGTGGTGCGGTGGGGCTGAGTTTTCAAACATCCTATCGTCGATTAGAAGCACAAGTCCGGGAAATGCCCCTGGAAATGATTTTGACTCGTGCTATTGGCTTAGTAATTGGATTATTGCTAGCTAACTTAATGCTAGCACCGTTATTTTTGCTGCCTATCCCAACGGATTTTGGCTTTATTAAGCCACTGGTAGCAGTTGTGGGCAGTATTTTACTAGCTGTAACGGGGATGAATTTGGCCGACACCCACGGACGGGGTTTGTTGCGGTTCATTACCCCCAACACCGTAGAGACAATGGTGGTGGAAGGAACACTCAAGCCTGCCCACACTAAAGTTTTAGACACGAGTTGTATTATTGATGGTCGTATTGAAGCCTTACTAGAAACCGGATTTCTGGAAGGACAAATTTTAGTACCACAGTTTGTCTTGCAGGAATTGCAACAAGTAGCCGATGCTAGTAAAGATCAAAAGCGGGTACGGGGAAGACGGGGATTAGAAATTCTCAACCGTATTAAGAAAGATTACCCAGACCGTATTTTGATTCATCCGGTTGACTATGAAGATATCGGTACAGTCGATGCCAAATTAGTGCGCTTTGCCCAAGAAATTAACGGTACACTTCTGACGAATGATTACAACTTATCTAAAGTAGCCAGTGTGCAGAAAGTACCTGTGTTGAATGTTAATGACTTGGTAAATGCTGTGCGTTCTACTTATTTACCTGGTGATAATCTTGACTTGAAGATTCTCAAGGAAGGCAAAGAACCGAGTCAAGGTGTGGGCTATCTAGACGATGGGACAATGGTTGTGGTAGAGGAAGGTAGTAATTATGTTGGTGGTGAAGTCAGAGTGGTAGTCACCAGTGCTTTACAAACCTCCGCAGGACGAATGATTTTTGCTAAACCACAAGCTTCTGCTTTGGCGTGAGGTAAATGTCAGGTAAAAATAGAGTTAAGTTTTGCCATCGGTGTAGTCAGGCTGCACCGATTTTGTATAGGGTGAGGTTTGAACAAGCAGGGAACTGGATTTTTGTTTGTGGTCAATGTTGGCGGAATGTGAGTGAAAATAACCCGTTTTATGTTTATGGTGGAACTTGGAAAGCTCGAAAAAAATAAATAGATCCAGGACTTTCCAGGAATGTGAGGCACAGATAATGGGAAAATTTTTTGGGGGTGAGCATCTTGCCTGCCCGGCAGGCAAGACTTGTACTGAACCTACTCAAAGTATACCCGCCCTAGTCTTAGGAATTTTGCAAAACTGTCTTTGATACCATCCTAGTTTTTTTCAGGTCTGCTTGGGAAAGTTCTTCCCCAGCTTGCAGACGGGTGGCGGAAGCTTGCAGTACCGTCGCTGCACCTTGATCTCCTATTTGTAAGGCGGTTTTGGCCGCCGTTTGTAACATTGTCGCTGCACCTACGCGATCGCCTTGATGCAATTTGGTTTCAGCTAATTGAGTTTGTCGGTATTTAGCTAATGCCAAAATAGACTGTTGCACTAGAGGATTGGGGGCGGGTTGATAGGAGTTCACTACATCTGCGTATATGGGCACCATTGGAGAAAATAAGTCCTGTTTATTCACAGATGGATCATCGTAACGAATTTGTAGGTGTCCGATGATTTGTTTGCCTTCCGGTAATTGTCCCAGATAGATATTAGCTAAAACCACCCTTTCCATATTTTGCATTACATCACCCAAGCGTACGGCAAAGCCTCCGTGAGTTTCTGGTTGTACTGGTAACTCGATGGTGTCTGGGGAGACTTGGGCAATGGGTTTAAATTCTGCTAGGCGGACTTGGGGAATGAAAGACAGCAGCAGGTGGGCATTGGTTAACCTGACTGATTGAATACGCTGGAACAGATGATGAAACTGATCCAGTATTTGTTCAGGACGCTCAATGTAGGCGAGAGCACCACCACCTGCATCAGCAATTTTTTCCAACAAATCGTGGTTCCAATCATCACCAAAACCAAGAGTGTTGATGGTGAGATTAATTTTAGTGGCTTTTTGGGCTAGTTGTAGACAGCGCTGATGATCGTCTTTGCCAATTTCAAATTTCCAAATCCGAAAACTACTTTCACCATGACCATCTGTGAGTAGAAATGCTTGGGAAACAGATCCTCTTGTGCCTTTCATAAGTTCTGTGATTCCCAGTTGTAAACCTTCGGCAATGGATGTACCACCCCCGGCTTTGAGTTTCTTGTTAATTTGGGCTTTGAGACTGGCGGTGTCTTGGACTTTTTGGTTGGGAATGATCACTTCAGCCAAACCGGCAAAAGCTACAACCGAAATGCGATGGACTAGGGTGGGTGTTTCTTTGTCATCTGGCTGTAGGCGATCTAATAATTGCTCTACCGCCTGAATAACTGTGGCCATGGGTCTACCATGCATGGAACCACTTTGATCCAAAATTAAACATAAGTTCAATGGTAAATGCTCGGTCTGTTTATCAGCAAGCGCCGAAATTGAAATAGCCAGTTGACGTTGGTTACTTGATTTCGCCGCATCAACATTAGTATCATTTAAGGCACAAAGCAATTGTACTTTCATTGGTGAGGAGTATCTTGCAACACGGTTTTTGAGACAATTCTGGTTTTCTTGCGATCACTATCAGATAATTCTTGCCCAGTTTGAAGTCGAGTTGCAGAAGTTTGTAATACTGTTGCTGCACCTTTATCTCCCATTTGCAGAGCAGTTTTAGCAGCAGTTTGCAGCATTGTAGCAGCACCAGCGCGATCGCCTTGTTGCAATTTTACTTCAGCCAGCTGGGTTTGTCGGTACTTGGCTAAAGCTAAAATACACTTCTGCACACGGTAATCTATCTTTGGTTGGTAAGCCCCAGTGACATTGGTATACACTGGGATATTATCTGTGAATAAGCCCATCCGATTTTGAGCAGGGTCATCGTAGCAGACCTGGATATTAGCGATGGACTGTTTACCTTCTGGCAACTGTCCCAGGTAAATATTAGCCAAAATTATCCGTTCTGCATCTTTCATTAAATCTCCCAGGCGTACACCAAAGCGCCCATCTGCTTGTTGCTGAACGGGTAACTCAATGGTATCTGGGGCTACTTGGGCAATGGGTTTGAGTTCTGCTAGCCGGACATGGGGCATGAGGGAAATGAGTAAATAAGCATTTGTTAGTCCCACTATTTGTATGCGGCTGAACAGGCGGTTAAACTCATCTGCTGCTTGTTCCGGTTTTTGAATATGGGACAAACTACCTAAGCCAGCATCAGCAATTTTTTCTAAAACATCCTGATTCCATTTGTCCCCGAATCCTAAGGCATTTAAGGTCAAATTATAGCCTGTAGCCAGTTGAGCAAATTTTAAACAGCGTTGGTTATCACCGTGTTCGTTTTCACCATCAGTTAATAAAAAGCCTTGAGAAACTGTTTCTTTTTTTCCCTTGGCTAATTCCTCAATTCCCAAACGCAAACCTTCATCAATGGCAGTACCACCATCGGCAGAGAGACTGTTAATTTGTTTTTTAATTTCTTCTGGGTTGAGGACGATTTGATTTGGTACCAAAACTTTGGCACGGTGGTCAAAAGCTACAACACTGAGGCGATCGCCAGGCTTAAGTTTATTAACCAGACCAATAGCTGCTTGTTTGACAGTTTCCAGGGGTCGCCCGTGCATCGAACCACTATGGTCGAGAATTAAGCATAAATTTAGTGGAACATTGCGGTCTTGAATTTCTGAGCTTGCCGAAATCGATATTGCCAACTGACGTTGACTGCTCAGTTGATGCGGGTCTAAATTAGCATCACTCAATATAGGCTGCAAATTCACCTTCATAACCCAAAATTCCTAGTTAGGATATAATAAGTAGCTTCAAACTGCCCCATCGGCACTATGGAAAAATTAGGGACTGGGGACTAGAGAGTGGAAAGTAATGACTGATGACAAATGACTAAAATGACTAATTAGCGAGAAATCCACACTCGATGTCAGCTGGCATCGCGTTAGGATGTATTACAGTTAACGGCATAGTTTCAGGCGATCAGTTGCTATGGACAATTCCCCCATCAAGGCTGTGCAAGCCCCTTACCAAGGTGATAGTTTTTACCGGACACCGCCGCCAGATTTACCTTCCTTATTGATGAAGGAACGAATTGTTTATTTGGGAATGCCATTAGTCCCAGCGGTTACGGAATTAATCATCGCCGAATTGCTTTATTTACAGTCCGACGACCCCGAAAAGCCCATTAAAATCTATATCAACTCAACGGGTACTTCTGGCTACAGTGGCGAACCCATTGGTTTTGAAACCGAAGCCTTCGCCATTTATGACACAATGAAATACATCAAGCCTCCTATCCACACTATTTGTATTGGTTCAGCAATGGGTATGGCAGCAATGCTACTTAGTGCGGGCACAAAAGGTTGCCGCGCTAGTTTACCCCACTCTACTATTATCCTGCATCAACCTAAGAGCTATGCCCAAGGTCAAGCGACGGATATTCAAATTCGAGCCCAGGAAGTCCTGATCAACAAAGCTTCCTTAGTGAATATTTTGTCTCACACCACAGGACAGGCTCCAGAAAAAATTACCAAAGATATGGATCGTCTGTTCTATATGACTCCCTACCAAGCTAAGGAGTATGGTTTGATTGACCGAGTTTTTGAAAAAGAAGAACTGGCTAATCCCCCATTACCTGCCAGTGTACTTTAAGTGTGGATAGTCATTATGCTGTGGGAAATTAACCAATGGCTAATGACTAATAAAATGACTGATTGCAAGCGGAGTAACGAAGATGCCTATAGGTGTTCCTAAAGTTCCTTATCGGATGCCCGGAGGACAATATACAGATTGGATTAGTATTTATGATCGCCTTTACCGGGAACGAATTATCTTCTTGGGGCGAGAAGTTGATGATGAAATTGCTAATCAAATTATTGCTGTCATGCTGTATCTGGATTCGGATGATCCAGGTAAGGATATTTATTTATACATAAATTCCCCTGGCGGTATGGTTACTTCCGGCATGGCGATTTTTGACACCATGCAACATATCAAATCAGATGTGGTGACAATTTGCGTGGGTTTAGCTGCTTCCATGGGATCATTCCTGCTGGCATCTGGCGCTAAGGGTAAACGAATGGCATTGCCTCATTCTCGGATCATGATTCACCAGCCTTCTGGTGGTACTCGTGGACAAGCCAGCGATATTGAAATCGAGGCCAGAGAAATTCTGCGGATTCGTAGCCAGCTCAACGGTATTTATGCTGAAAAGACTGGTCAGCCTTTATCAAAAATTGAAAAAGATATGGATCGTGACTTTTTTATGTCTGCTGCTGAAGCCAAAGAATACGGTTTAATAGACCGTGTAATTGAGGAGCGACCGTAGCATTACGGGAATGAGGAGTGGAGGATAGTCAATTTGCTCACTCTCTATTTCCCAGGAATAACCCTCAAGTTTAATAGCCCCCCGGTGGTGAAAATCAGCGTAGCTAAATTTTACTCATGGGGGGTTTGAGAATTGTTGGCGTTAAATTACAGCCAGCCAGAAAAATCTCTAGTAAACTGAGGTAAGTTCAATAGCTTAACGCGTGGATGCCCTTGGGCTTTTTTCCTTTCTGTTTGCGTATTGTAGCCCCAGTCTGCCAAGAAAAGTTTGACATCTTGCAAATCTGTTTGTTGTTCAACTAGCTGTAATGTCTTAAATCTGTCTTCTACAAACCACAAACTAACTGGTTTTTTCCCGGTTGTCTCAATTAATTCTCGCAGAATTTCGTATTTAGGGCGCTTAGTTTCTTTCCCAAAAATTGTTGCTGATGGTAAGTTTACGCCTTCTCGTTGTAATAACTGTTGTACGAAGCGTCCTTCTTTAGTGGTAACAATATATAATTTGACTTCACTAGCAATAGTGAGTTTAATTTTTTCAACTACTCCTGGATAAAATCTATGCAGACTTAGCCAACCGTCTAAATCTGTGTTAATCCATTGATCCCGCAAGTTGTCTAGTGCTGTGGCAATTGTTGGGGAACAAAGATCGGAGTTTAATAAGATTTTTGGTGCAACGTTGACCCAATCTTGCAGAATTTTTTCTTCAGGTACATTATCTACCAAGGCTTTGATTAAAACTGGCATTTCCCAACCTGTTTCAATTACAGGTCTAAGGCGATAAAATCTCAAAGCTAAATCATCTGCTGGTGTATTGTTTATCGGCAACCAAATTTGACAGTAAGTGCGCCATGCGACTTCAAAATATTCAATTAATCCATCGCAAATTACTCCATCAAAGTCTAGGGCTAAAATTGTGGGACTACTCACGGTCATCATGTTGGGAAATAAACTGCTGTTGTTAGATTACCTGAGAAATTCCTTTAGAGGGGTAATTTTTGTCAGTATTTTATAATTTATTTGTAAATGGGATTACATCTCAAGCATTGATTACGTATATTAAAAGTGTTTGTAGTCAAATTTTTAGCTTATTGCGTTGGTGTTGCCCGTCACCAAAAAGCTGAAGTTTTATTGATGATGTTAATGCTCAAATTTATGATTTTTGGTGGAATTTTGGCGTAAAAATTCCGTGTCTGGGACCAAAAAGTAATGCTAGGACAAATAGTCCTGATGCTACTAAAACAATGGCGGGGCCGGAGGGTAAATTATAAAAGTAGCTAAGGTACATACCGCTAATACTAGAAATTACACCAATAAAACCCCCCAGAATCATAACTTGATTGAGGCGTTTGACTAACAGATAGGCGGTTGCTCCTGGTGTAATTAACATTGCTAATACTAAAACAACGCCTACTGTTTTCATGCTGGCAACTATTGTTAAAGCAATGAGCAGCATTAATCCAAAATTGAGTCGATTAACTGGCAAACCCGCTGCTTGGGCGCCTAAGGGGTCAAAGGTGTAAAATAAAAGTTCTTTATATAATAAGAAGATTACTATTAAAACTATGGCGCCAATAATGGCAGTGTCTCGCACTTCGTCAGATGTCACGCCGAGAATGTTGCCGAACAGAAAGTGATTCAGGTCGATTTTTTGATTTTTTTGAATGACTGTAATTAATGTAATCCCCAGGGCAAAAAAAGCCGAAAGTACTATGCCCATTGCCGCATCTTCTTTGATTGGGGAGCGTGTTTTAATCCACGCAATAGCTATGGTACTCACAACACCGGCTATGAATGCACCAAAATAAATATTTCCTCCCAGGATAAACGCGATGGCCAATCCTGGCAATACTGAATGGCTAATGGCGTCACCGAGTAACGCTAGTCTTTGCACCATCAAGTAACTGCCTACTACAGCGCACAGTAAGCCAACTATAATGGCAATCACGAGGGATCGCTGCATGAAGCTATATTGCAATGGCTCAAATAACGCTTGAATCATAAATATTTATGCTATTTATGGGGTTTATAGGAAAATATTTATAGAAAAATCTTTATACTAACTACCGGAGAGGGTCAAATAGGTGAGATTTAAGCAGCAGTAGAAAAGTACATGACTTGACCACCGTAGGCGCGATACAAGTTTTGCTTTGTCAATACTTGCTGGCGTGGGCCTGTGGCGATTAATTCACGGTTGAGTAAAATTAAATCATCAAAGTGGGCAATAGATTCACCTAAGTCGTGGTTTACCACCAGCACAATTTTACCAGCCGCGGCCAGTTCATGAAAAACTGCAAAAATGACCCCTTGGGTTTTTTGGTCAATACCTACAAATGGTTCATCAAAGCAATATATATCTGCTTGCTGTGCCAGAGCACGAGCTAAAAATACTCTTTGCTGTTGTCCCCCTGATAATTCTCCGATGGGGCGATGACTGTGTGCAAGCATTTCCACACGTTTGAGAGCGTTTTTGGTTTCTTGTCCACTTACTGGGGAAAAATTACGTAACCAACCTGTCTTTTTTACCCTTCCCATCATCGCCACATCCCAAACTGTGGCGGGGTAAGTCCAGTCAATTTGGTTACGCTGTGGTATGTATGCCACTTTCTCTAGTTGTTGCATTAAAGGTTTTTGTTGATGGAGTACTGTGCCGGTACTGAGAGGAACTAAGCCCAGCATGGCTTTCATCAACGTACTTTTCCCTGCACCATTAGGACCAAAAATCCCTGTGATTCTACCTGACTTAATTATGCAGTTAACATCTCTTAAAGCTTCTGCTGTGCGGTAATGCACGGCGACGTGGGCAATATTAATGCTTATGGTTGTGCCTGTGTGGTTGTCTTCCATGGGGTGAACAGCGTTTAAAGAAAAGTTAACAGTTCTCATTTTGGGGAATATCCAGGAAAAATGAAAAGAATATGAAAATAGTGTACTTTAAAAATGAGAAAAATATGAAAACCAGTTTAACAACCATATTAAAATGATTACTCAATCAAAGGCCAGATCATACTGGTCAGCTGTGGTGGGAGTTTTGTTGGGACTTGCTCTAGGTGGATGTAACCAAGTAGATACTAACCGCCTT
Source organism: Umezakia ovalisporum Ak1311 (assembly GCF_029891685.1). Classification (NCBI taxonomy): domain Bacteria; kingdom Bacillati; phylum Cyanobacteriota; class Cyanophyceae; order Nostocales; family Nodulariaceae; genus Umezakia; species Umezakia ovalisporum. The sequence continues at coordinate 29,298 of NZ_JANQDJ010000040.1, forward strand.
TCTACGGCAAAAAATGACCTACCGCAAGTAGTTGCAACTAGCACCATCATTGCTGACTGGGCGGAAAAAGTTGGGGGTGAGGAAATTGAGTTAATTGGTCTTCTCCAACCAGGAGTTGATCCTCATGTTTATGAACCGACACCAGCAGACAGTCGGGTTTTAGAAACAGCTGATTTGATTTTATATAACGGCTACAATTTGGAACCAGGACTGATTAACTTAATGAATGGGGCTGGGGAGAACGTACCTAAGATAGCTGTGGGGGAAGTTGTCAAACCTTTGCAGTCAGATGCATATGAAGGAACAGTTGTACCAGACCCCCATGTGTGGGGAAGTGCAGCAAACGCCATGGCGATGATAAATGTCATTCGAGATGAGTTGATTAAATTATCCCCCGCAGAGCAGGCGGAATTTACCCAAAGAGCATCAGTATTAACTGATGAATTACAGCAGTTACATAACTGGATTAATCAACAAATTCAAACTATCCCCCCAGGAAAACGCCAACTTGTCACCACCCATGATGCTTTTCAATATTATGGTCAAGCTTATGGTATGACCATGGCCGGGACTTTAATTGGTATTAGCACAGAAGAACAACCCAGTGCTCAAACAGTACAACGTTTGGTGGAGTCAATTAAAAAAACCAACGCACCAGCAATTTTTGCCGAAACTACAATTAACCCAGCCTTAATTAAAACCGTTGCTGAAGAAGCAGGTGTAAAATTAGCACCACATCAACTGTACTCTGATTCCATTGGGGCAAAAGGTAGCGATGCAGATTCTTACGTCAAAATGATGGTGGCAAACACCCGCACTATTGTTCAAGCATTGGGAGGTAATTACACACCATTTCGGCCTAGGAATTAACTTTATACAAAGTATATAAAATTTAATTTACACTTCATAAAAAACTAGCAAAAAACCATTGAACACTCAGGGAAATTGGGCATAATTTAACTTGTAACAGGGGGATAAAACATCACAACGAGTGCTAACGACTAATGACTAAACCAATTGAAGTCCGTAACCCCCGAACTGGAAAATTTGACTATATCATTCTCCCGCCGCCCCCCAGGTTGTTGGTACACAAATGTAACCGCGCCCGCAGGTGCCAAGTTAACTGGCAACACATGGGTTTAGAACCAAGAATTGATGCTTTACAACAATGGAAGCAAGCTATACTGTCTGGCCGGGAAGATTTGACAAGAGCTTTGGTAAGTGACACGGGGAGATTGTCAACTTCAGTATTAGAAATAGACTCTTTTCTGGCTAGCATTGACCGTTGGTGTGGGTTAGCACCGGAATTACTAGCAACCTCAGCGAAAAATACAGGGGTTCCATTTATCGCCCTGGAACAAACATCAGTACCCTACCCGCTGGTGGGGGTAATTAGTCCTTGGAATTTTCCCCTGTTGCTGTCTACAATTGACACTATTCCGGCATTGTTAGCCGGTTGTGCAGTGGTGGTCAAACCCAGTGAGATTGCACCCCGTTTTGTTGCACCATTAATTACAGCGGTGAATACTGTCCCTAACTTACGTGATGTATTAAGTTTTGCTGAGGGAGCAGGTGAAACGGGTGCTAACTTGATAGAAAACGTAGACTTAGTATGCTTTACAGGCAGTGTCCCCACAGGAAGAAAAGTGGCAGAAGCCGCAGCTAGACGGTTTATTCCGGCTTTTTTGGAATTAGGGGGAAAAGATCCGGCCATTGTTTTAGAATCAGCTAATTTAGAATTAGCAACTTCGGCAATTTTGTGGGGTGCAGTGGCGAATACTGGACAATCTTGCGTTTCAATTGAGCGGATTTACGTTGCTGAGTCGATATTCGAGGATTTTTATCATCAACTGGTGGCCAAAGCCCATCGTTTACAGTTAGCATATCCCACAGTTGACAGTGGAGAAATTGGCCCCATCATTTCTGAAAAACAAGCTGCAATTATTAACCACCATATTACGGATGCAGTGGAAAAGGGTGCTGTAGTTCATTGTGGCGGTAAAGTAGAACAGCTGGGTGGGGGTTGGTGGTGTCGTCCCACAGTAATCACCCAAGTCAACCATTCCATGAAAGTAATGACAGAAGAGACATTTGGCCCCATTATGCCAGTAATGCCATTTCCCACGGTGGAAGAAGCAGTATACTTAGCAAATGACTCTATGTATGGATTAAGTGCGGCGGTGTTTGCCAAGACGGAATCAGAAGCTTTAGCAGTTGCTAAGGAAATCAATGCAGGTGCTATCAGTATTAATGACGCTGCGCTGACTGCCATTATGTATGAGGGAGAAAAAAATTCCTTCCAATTTTCCGGTCTTGGCGGGTCACGCATGGGGCCGGGGTCAATTAAACGCTTTCTACGAAAAAAAGCATTTTTGATTAAAACTAACTCCAATTATGACCCTTGGTGGTTTAACAATAATTCAAATTGTTAAGCTAAAGGAAAATCATGGAACTACAGTGGCTAAAGTCATAAGTCGCCTACACCCCTACTTGTAAAGCCAGGGGCTTTGGCTTTTTTTCTGGTAAGATTATTACTTTGTTTCCAGGGAACACAGGGATTTCATCGCTGATTTTTACTCAATTAAATTGAATCGCACAACAGATTTTTGGTTTAGTTAACTAATTAACTGACAATAAATATTATGTTGGGGGATGGCTGTGTGAGTGGCATTATTACTTTATCTGTATATTCTGTATTGCCAAGGCGTTATAATTTAAAATCTCAAACTAATAATTAGAAACGTAGAAGCATGGCAAAAAGTGACAAAATTAACTTTTCTACTCCTAGTGGTTTTCCAGAATTTCTTCCTAGTGAAAAGCGCTTAGAATTATATTTGTTAGATATTATTCGTGGCGTGTTTGAAAGTTACGGTTTTACACCCATTGAAACCCCGGCAGTAGAACGTTTAGAAGTTTTACAAGCCAAGGGAAACCAAGGGGATAATATTATTTATGGTATCGACCCTATATTGCCACCAAGTCGCCAAGGGGAGAAAGACAAAGCAAAGGAAACAGGTTCAGAACCTAGAGGTTTAAAGTTTGACCAAACTGTGCCTTTAGCAGCTTATATTGCTCGTCACTTAAATGAATTAACTTTTCCTTTTGCCCGTTATCAAATGGATGTAGTTTTTCGCGGAGAACGTGCAAAAGATGGGCGTTTTCGGCAATTCCGTCAGTGTGATATTGATGTGATCTCTCGTGGTGAACTCAGTTTACTATACGATGCTCAGATGCCTGCAATTATCACTGAAATATTTGAAGCTGTAAACATTGGTGATTTTTTGATTCGCATCAATAATCGCAAAATTCTCACAGGGTTCTTTCAGTTTGTGGGAGTTGCTGAAAGTCAAATTAAAGCCTGTATTAGCATTATTGATAATCTAGAAAAAATTGGTGAAGCTAAAGTTAAGCAATCTCTGGAAACAGAAAAAGTTTTACCTGAGCAAAGTCAAAAAATTATTGATTTTATTAAGATTAATGGTTCAGTGGACGAGGTATTAGATAAGTTGAATCATCTGGCGACAAATCTGCCACAAGCAGAGGAATTTTATTCAGGGGTAACTGATTTAGCCACTGTGATTACAGGGGTGCGTAATCTGGGAGTGCCTGAAAATCGTTTTTGTATTGATTTATCTATTGCTCGTGGTCTTAATTACTACACAGGTACGGTTTACGAAACATCTTTATTAGGACATGAAACTTTAGGTAGTATTTGTTCTGGAGGTAGATATGAAGAATTAGTGGGGACTTTTTTGGGTGAGAAAATGCCTGGTGTTGGTATTTCTATTGGTTTAACTCGTTTAATTAGTCGTTTGCTCAAAGCTGGTATTATTAATGCTTTGTCTGCTACACCAGCCCAGGTGATGGTGGTAAATATCCAGGAGGATTTAATACCTATTTATTTAAATGTGTCTCAAAATTTGCGCCGGGCTGGAATTAATGTTGTGACAAATTTTGATAAACGTCCATTGGGTAAACAATTCCAACTTGCTGACAAGCAAGGAATTCAATTTTGTGTAATTATTGGTTCTGAGGAAGCCGCAGGGAAAAGGGCTTCTCTCAAAGATTTAAAATCAGGTGAACAAATTGAAGTCACGCTAGAAAATTTGGCCGTAGAGATTAAAAACAAGCTCCATTAATAAGTGGAAACTACGGGAGCTTGGTATCCCGGTGTTTTTAAGCCGGGGTGGAAAAGCTCGAAGATATTAATTTTCCAGCAAAGATGCAAAATGTGGTTTGTTTCAAACTTATACATTTTGTTGATTAATGAAATAAAACAGTGGACTCAAAGAGAACTTCCCCAAGGGCTGGTGATTTATTGACTACTAATAACTAGCCAAATACTACGGTTTTGTTACCATATACTAATACCCGATTTTGTAAATGTAATCTCACAGCTCTTGCTAATACAACTCTTTCTAAATCTTTACCTTTTCTAATTAAATCATGAATTTCATCGCGGTGACTGATTCGCACTACATCTTGCTCAATAATTGGCCCAGCATCTAAGTCAGCAGTGGCATAATGGGCAGTAGCCCCAATAATTTTAACTCCACGTTCAAATGCTTGGTGATATGGATTTGCACCAACAAAAGCTGGTAAAAATGAATGATGAATATTAATAATTTGGGGAAATTGAGAAATAAAATCCGCACTGACAATTTGCATATATTTTGCTAAAATTACCAAATCAATTTTGTATTGTCGTAGTAATTCTAGTTGTTTAGCTTCCTGTTCGGTTTTGTGATCTTTTGTGATAGTGATGTGGTGAAAATCAATACCAAACTGTTCTGCTATTGGCTGTAAATTTGGATGATTACTAATTATTAGGGCAATGTCAGCGGCAAATTCTTTTGCACGTTGTCGCCAAATTAAATCAAATAAACAATGATCCTGCTGACTTACCCAAATAGCAACACGTGGTACATTGTCGGAGAAGTGTAGTTGCCATGTTGCATCTAAGGATTGAGCGATGGGATTAAATGCAGGAGCAATGAGTTGTCGTGGCAAATTAAAACTGTGTAACTGCCATTCAATCCTTGTCAAAAATAAGCCGGCACCAAAGTCTGTGTGTTGGTCAGCATGGATAATGTTACCTTCATTAGCATAGATAAAATTGGCAAATTTGGCAACTAGTCCTTTACGGTCAGGACAGCAAATAAGTAATGTGGCGGTGGGACTGGTCATGTAACCTGAGTTATTGTTAATTATTTTTATTTTTTATTCTTTGGTTTTTCATCTTGATTGGTTTCGTTTTCTGGGTTTCCTTGATGTTCACTGGTGTCTTGAGATTTTTTCCATTCTGAAAGTTCCCGATTTACGGCATTTTCAAAATTTGTGGACACTAGCAGGATATTGGTATTACCATTTTCTTGGGTATTCAAGTCAGTTTGAGCATACAAAAAACGACGGTTAAAGTCAGGTTTACCCAAAATTAACAAATGAGTTTTTTGATTTTTGAGGTTAATATTAATAGTTGCTATTGGTGGAGCTAAACCAAATTCTGCTTTTTGGCTAGTTGGAATAGATAGAGTGCGATCGCTTTGAGATGCAACTAGTAAATCTGTCAAATAAGAAACAATAGCATCATTTGCTGGTTCTGTTGTTGGGGATATTAGTAACCACTGAGAATCCTGTGTTCCGGTGTTACGTTTTAGATTCAAGGTAAAATCTTTAGTTGTAACTGTTAAGGACTGTATGTCATCCTCTTTAAACGAAAAAATTTGCTGCTGTTGGGTCTTTACTTGTTCTCGCTGAGTTTTGCCGCGAATTTCGTAGAAATAAACAAAACCACCCAAACCCAGGGCTAGTAATATTAAAACTATAGTTGTTCGTGGTAATTTCATTGTTAATTACCTCCGTTTCCACCAGATAATAGTTGCGGTCATTAAACCTATGAAAGGTAAGATCAGCAAAGACGAGAATGCTAACACATTAGCTTGTAGGACATTCAGATTAATTCGACGGTTTCTCGGTTCTTTGGGACGAATAGAAAGGGGTTGCTGATCTTGTTGACTTAACCAGGTAACAGAGTTTAGAAAAACATCTCCATTGAGTTGCTGTGTAAATAGTCCATCGGTGGCGAAATCAGAATCTCCTATCACTACTAGTCGCGACTCATTTTTAGGTTCTTCTGGCTTATCTTCGGTAGGGGAATTGGACTTGGTTTCATTTGTAGTTGCGGGTGATGGTGTGGGTGAAGCTTGAGGAGGGTTGGTTTCATTTGTAGTTGTGGGTGATGGTGTGGGTGAAGCTTGAGGAGGGTTGGTTTTGGCTGGTATTGTTCTTCTTAAAGCCACCCCCAAAGTCAAAGGGCCTGGGATGTCTGTTTCTGAATCAAATTCTAACTTTTCGCTGTTCAGGTCGCTTTCGGCCCAACTGTCAGGATAAGCTTTGGTTTCGAGTAAAGTAGTGGATTCAATGCCATCCACAGAGGTAATATCTAAAGGTCTTGCTAATCTGTAAAAAGAAATGCCATTACGAAAATCTTTTGTAATTGGATGTTGCCCATAATTTGTCACAATGGGGACAGCAGGGCCTAGTCCCACACCTGCACCTGAAATATCTACTGCTAAACGATTATCCAACCTAACACCCCACTTTTGTAACAGGCTGTCGAGATTAGTATCAGTATTGGAATCAATCATTAATAGTAAATTACCACCGCCATTAAGATAATCTTGTAAGGCTTTCAGTTCGTTATCGAATAATTCTTGTTTAGGACCTGCTATTACAACAACAGCTGCATCTTGTGGAACTTGGGATTTTTCTACCAAATTCAGTGGTGATGCAGTGTAATTTCTGTCAGCTAACCCCTGAACGGCTTGTGAAATTCCTCCTTGACTAGATGTAATTGGTGGTTCGCCATGACCTTGGAGAAAATAAACTGGAGTTGTTATTGCATTAGTAATTTGTTGTAGACGATTTGTTAATCTTACTTCTGACAAACGTTCATTGACATTTAACGTTTGGACTAATTGGCGATTATCTCCAGATTCTAGGTAAACTTCTCCATAGTCTTGAACACCAAACTTATTTGCTAATCCTGGTTTACCTTGGGGATCAACATACTCAAATTGAAAATTGCTATTTTCTCGACGATAGTTTTCTAATAATTCCTGATCTTGGCTATGGACATTGATATCAAATATCCACACCTTGACGGACTGACCCAAGCCACGCACTAATTCTTGGGACTGGGGAGCTAAAGTAAATAATTGGGCTTCAGTTAAGTCTTTCCGTAAGTTGTAGCGAATCCCCAAAAAGTTAACTAAGCCTAAAATCACGAACATAGCTACAGTGGCCAGTAAAGCGTTAGTACCAGCTTGGGTAGAACGGCGATTCCACCATTTAGTTTGCAGACTTTGGAACACTATCCACAAACTAATAATGACAATTCCTGTAATCAGAAATATTAAAGGAATAATTCTCCAGTTTCCCGAAACCAAACCAGAAGTTAAGCCGACACTCAGTAAGAACGAGCCTAACCAAAATAGATATTTTCCAACTTTGTTTTTTTTGATCATGTTCATGTTATTTTTCATCAGTCAATAGTCATTAGTTATGAGTCAATTAATTAACTTTTAACTACTGACGTTGAAACCGCAATGTATCAATAGACTGGGCTGTAAGAAAAATCCCCAAAAAAATGTAACTGGTAAATAAAATTAAAGCACTGGTATCAAAAATACCTTGAATCAAAGTGTTGTAATGTTTTAACAAGGAGAAATGACCCAATATTTCTCCCACTGATCCGCCGACAGTTTTAGCTATTACATCAATAAACAATAATAATAAAACTAAGGCAAAGGTTAGAACAGCAGACAAAATTGTACTGTCGGTGAGAGAGGAAATAAACATTCCTAATGATAAAATTGCTGCTGCAAGCAAGATTAAGCCAAAATGCCCGAGCAAAGGAATCATGGGGGACATGGGAGGATTTGACGCACTAATAGCCATAGACTGAAATAGGAACAATGGTATAATTAGCGTTATAAAAAATGTCAGTACGCCTAATAATTTACCTACAGCTACCGCCCAGTTTGTAACAGGTGAGGTAGCTAAAAGTTCTAAAGTGCCACGCTTGCGTTCTTCAGCATAGAGTCCCATGGATAGAATTGGCAGGATAAATAACAATAGCCAACCCATACGATCTAAAAATGCCCGGACAAATTCGTAGGGTACATCTATGGGTGGTATTGGTACACCTAGTTGTTGTCCTTGTAAATCTAATTGTGCCACGGTGGGCAAAATGCCGTCTGGCCCGAGCAAAATTGTCACCAAGAATAATCCAGCTATAAACCAAAACACAGCAGCGATGGCATAAGCTAGGGGAGAGACAAAATAACTTTGTAATTCTCGGCGATAAATGGCAATAATATTACTCAGCACTATACCCATTTATGCTGCTTCTCCTTCGGTAGTTTCTGAATCTGCAAGGGAATCTAAGTTCTTTTCGGCTGTGGTCAATTGCAAAAACACATCTTCTAGGGTAGCGCTGACACGCCGCATTTCATACAATCCAAAACCTGCATTGACTAAGGTTGTAGCAATATCTTTTCCTGGTTCAATTCCAGGTTTTGATATTACCCGGAGGGAGGCGCGGTTATCACCAGATGGGTGATGACCAGAAACGGATTCCACCAGACCTACACCAGGGAGATTTTGGAGAACTTGTTTTGCTAAATTAGTCTCTCCCTCAATTTCTAATTCATATCCTGACCCACCTGCCAACTGGGTCATCAAGTTTTCTGGTGTATTGGTTGCTACAATTTTGCCTCCGTTGATAATTGCCACTCGGCTACAGGTCATACTCACTTCTGGTAGAATATGGGTGGACAGAATAATTGTATGAGTACCGGCGAGGCTTTTAATTAAATTGCGAACTTCAATAATTTGCCGGGGGTCAAGTCCTACGGTAGGTTCATCTAAAATAATGGCTGGTGGATCATGTACAATCGCTTGAGCAATGCCGACTCTTTGGCGATATCCTTTGGAAAGTTTGCGGATAATAACCTGACGCTTGTCTTGTAAGTTGCACCGTTCAATGGCTGCTGTGACTTTATTAGCGCGATGGACTCGGGGTATTCCTTTGATTCTCGTGACAAAATGCAAAAATCCTTCTACCGTCATTTCTGGATATAATGGCGGGGTTTCTGGTAAATAGCCAATGCGTTGGCGCACCGCTAGAGAATTTTCATTCACATCAAAGCCAGCAATTCTGGCTTTACCATCAGTAGCGGGTAAATAACCTGCTAAAATACGCATGGTTGTGGTCTTACCAGCACCATTAGGCCCTAAAAAGCCCAAAATTTCCCCAGGTTCTACTCTAAAGGTAACGTCATGAATAGCTGGGGTAGAACCATAGGTTTTGCTCAAGTGTTCTACTTCAATCATCGGTCTAGTGACAGGAAAATAGAGAATACCCAACAATCTTAGATCACTTAGTGAATTATCCCCAGGTGAAGTTGCAAAACTAGGGATTACCTGTTCAGTGGCTCTGTAACCAGTAAGTACTTAAATAAATCGTCAAGTATTGCATGAGCCGATAAAATGCTGCCAAAAATCCAGTAACTAGAATCGACGGTATAAACACGCTGATTTTGAACTACATTGAGAGTCTGCCAAAGATGAGTATTTTGATATTGAGTAAATAATTTTTTAGCTCCAGGGTCTACTGCTATAAATAAAACATCAGCATCAAGTAAATCTATCCGTTCCAAGGTCAATTTTACCAAAGTATCATCAGGACTATTGATTAGTTGACGTTGATGAACTGGCATATTAATTCCTACCTCTGCCAAAATACTGCCAGGAAAAGAAAACTGAGAACGAAACTCAGGAAGCTTAACCCCACCGTGAAAACGACTCACAGAAACCTCGAGTTTATGGATTTTGTCACCCAATGCAGTGCGTAATTTTGCTAGGCGTTGTTGATATTCGTTTAATAATGCTTTAGCTGTTGTAGTTTTATTTACTATTTTAGCAATATCTAGCAAAGTTTCTTGCCATTGTTTATGTACGTAGTTCAGTTTAACTGTAGGTGCTATTTGGGAAAATAATTTATAATTTTCTGCTTCAATACCATATAAACTAATAATTAAATCGGGATTTAGTTTCAATATTGTTTCTAAGTTAAAATTATGCTCCTTTCCTATATAAACTATACCTTTCATTTCATTTTGGAGTAAATTAGCTTTACTAGCCACAAAAGCTGTATCGACTGTACCTATTGGTTTTAAACCTAACGCGATTAAAGCTTCTAAAGATACTTGTTCTGTAGCAATAATACGCTGTGGGTTATTAGGAACACAAGTTACACCTAATTGATGCTTAATTAAATGACATTGTGATTTGAATAATTTTGGTGTTGGTAAATTAGCATCTGGATAAGTATGGCAAGCAGTAAATATGCAGAACAAAAAAACTATTAGTAGAGATAATCTCAAGTAACAAAAAAGATTTTTGTTCATTATGTTAACAGATTTTTAACGCAAAATTGAGATAATAATTCATAATAATTATTTTTTATACCATGATATTAACCAATTAAATAAAGTGGTTGACTGTGGGCAAATAGTACATCTGCTAAAGTAGTAATACCAGAATAATGTGGTTTTATTAAAGTGATTTAACCTAGGTAAAATCCTCATTATTACTTGGTTTTATTATTTCAGCAGGAATTTTGTAATTGAACTATTCCAGAGGATAATTTGTACCGCTATTGGTAATATTCCCCAAAGGCGGTATATAGGTTTTGTTAATTCAATATTGGCTGTTCTGGTTAAAATTCCACGAAATGAATCTGTACGGAGCCTATGGTAGTATCTGCCATTAGGAAAGTCAATATCAAAAATCGAAGGAAATGTTTCCTAAAACCGTCAAAGGTGCGGCTGGAACAATGAAAAAGGTTTGAGACTCGTAATATTTGGTGTCAAACAAATTTTTAAAATTGACAGCAGCGCGCCAATTATTCCGCTGATAGAAAATACTCGCGTCTGTTCTCACATAAGAAGGAATTTGGATTTGATTTGGTAAAGAGCCTGCACGTTCACCAGCATAAACTAATCCTAATCCTAGTCCCAAACCTTGTAAATTACCTTGTTGGAGTTCATAGGTAGTCCACAAACTAGCACTATGATAAGGTACACCAGGTAAACGATCATTAATTAGTTCTGGGCTGTTATCTTCACTGACATAAGCATGTGTATAGGCATAAGTAGCAATTACTTTCCATCCAGGAAGAATTTCTCCTACTATATCTAGTTCAACACCTCGGCTTTTTTGCTCACCTGTTTGCACACTAAAGTCAGTATCAATTGGGTCAGGAGTTAATACGTTTTTCTTAGAAATATCAAAAAAAGCTAAAGTTGTAGAAAGCTGATTATTCAGAAAATCTTGTTTAATTCCTATTTCAAATTGTTCTGATGTTTCTGGTTTAAATGGTTCATTATTGCGGCTTCTACCAAAATATTGCGGGTTGAATGAATTTGTCCAACTGGCATAAATGGAGGTGGTGTCTGTAGGTTGATAAACTATACCTAAACGGGGAGAAAATTCCGCATCTGAATTTCTAGTGTTTAAATCTGGTTCGTCTTCGTATATGTCGTAGGAGTCTACCCAGTCAAAACGACCGCCAGCTAAGAATTTAAGATTGGGTGTAAGTTCAATTAAATTTTGTAAATAAACTGCAATATTTTCTGCACCATATTCCCCAATGTAAGTGCGACGTATATTTTCTGGTTGTGCGCCATATACTGGGTTGAAGATATTTAATTCTGCAATATTACCTTGGAAAAAATTGCTTTTGAATTGATAACTAGATAACTCTAATCCAAGTAATAAATTATGGTGAATTAAGCCTGTATTAAATTTACCGGTAATTTCATTTTGAAAAGCAAAGTTTGTTGTGTCACTTTCGGAACGACGAAATCTGCGGCGTACTGTCTGCCCATCTGCTGTAATTCCCCTAGATTGTACACCTTGAGAAGCACCGCTAACTTTCAGGATGTTAAAGGCTTGGCGGAATTTCCACTTGTTGTTGTACCCGAATTTGCTTTCTAAATTGTAGGCGAAGTTGTTGGATCTATATTCAGCATCCTGGAGATTTGGTTCATCTAAAGAGCGGGTAATGGGAAGGTCAAAAATTACTGTGCTATCAGAAGTAAAACCCCGATCAAACCCGTAGTTGTATTTCTGATATTCATAGGCAAAGGTGACATTGGTGTTTTCTGCTACTTTGACATTAACAACGGGATTAATAAATGTACTTTCATTATCTACAAAATCCCGGAAACTGTTAGCATTTTCATAAGCTACATTTAACCGATACAGTGCAGCCCTATTTTCTGTGAGTGGACCTGTGAAATCAATTGTGCCACGATAAAAATCATAGCTGCCAATTGTTCCACTAATTTGATAGAAGGGGTCTGGTAGGGGTTTTTTAGTAATTGTGTTAACTACACCACCGGGATTGCTAGCACTTCCATATAAAACAGAAGCAGGCCCTTTGAGAAATTCCACTTTTTCAATATTGGCCACATCACGGGGACTGGTAAAACCAAAATCTTTAAACCCATCACGCAGAGCTTCAAAACCTGTAGCAAAACCACGAATAAAATAACCTTGTGATGCGAGTCCACCTAAAGTTCCTTGAGGACGCACACCACTAATATTATCGGCTAGTTCGTTGAGTCTAACTACTTGACGGTCTTGAATAACTTGTTTAGGGATTACTTGTACTGATGCTGGAACATCCCCCATTGGTACATCTAATTTTGTGGCTGTTGATTCTTCGGTAACTCGATAGCTATTTTGTTCACCTGTAACTAGTAGTTCAATAGGTGCATCGGTTTCAGTGGTTGGTTTTGCTGTAGTTTCTCTAGTCGGGTTATCCTTTGATGGCTGTTGTGGGGTTTCTAGTTGGGATGTGGAAGATGTTGCAGTTGTGATGCTAAAAATTAAACCTTCATCACTGTCAAGTAGTGTGTAAGTGGGTGTTTTTGTTTCACCGATGATAGTTACCCTGATAGTGTTATTGTCTTGATTGATAACTAGGACTTCAGCAATACCTGCAACAGGTTGTTTTTGACGAAATGTATTCTCTGATGTTAAACGCAGTTGAGCGTTGGTAATATCAGCAATTAAACTATTACCAGAAATGCTGCTTGCTACTTGCAATTCTGGACTTTGCTTGGTCTCTATAATTACTTCTATACCTGTATGTATGGTATCAACCCGTACTCCATTGACCACAATTGGAGATGTCAAGGTGGATGCTTGAGATAGTAATTGTTTGACATTTCCAGAGGTACTAACTTGTTCAAACAGGGGAGAAGTTTTTAGGCTGTTCTCACTTCCCAAGGCTGGTTGTGCAGCAACTACTACCCCTGTTAACCACAAACCCATCAATAATTGCGGTTGTCTTTTCATATCTCCTCACCTAGACAAGCCTCTATAAATGCTAGAGGCTTTTATGACTATACTAAGAATATTTTTCAATAAGCTTAATCTAGAATGATGTGATTTTGAAGACCTGATTGAATCTGAAACGGACTTTTTTGAGCCTGAAACGGATTTTTTATCTAGATTTTACAGCAACTAACTGTATGTTTGCTGATAATTGCTTTATTCGACTTTCAAATTACATTAAGTTATGAAAAAAATAAAATAATTTTGTAGTCAGCAATTTGCTTCACTGTTACTCTCTCAGATTTTTCAAACATCCTCTTAGAAGTAAATCATAAGATTTAGGATTGGTGTTAAATTCCTTACGGAAAGCTGCTGCAAAACGGCTTTGATTTGCATAGCCAACAGCACGAGCTATTTCTTTGACATTCATTTCACCTGCTAACAGCAATTGGCGTGCTTTTTCCATGCGTTGTTGCTGTAAGTAGCTAAATGCAGTTGTACCAAATACTTGGCGAAAGCCTAACTTTAGTTTATAGTCGTTTAATCCTACTTTCTTGGCTAGTTCTAGTAATGAGGGTGGATTGTTTAAATTTTGAGCTAAAATTTCTTTAGCATAATAGATTCTATCAATATCATCTTGTTTTAAAGCAGTTACTTTCGCGGAAATATTTTTGCTTTTGGCTAATTGTTCCAGTTTTAATGCAATTAATTCTAAACACTTACTTTCTAAATAAATTTTTTTAGTTAAACCTGTAAAAGGACAATTAATGATTTGTTCAAGAGCTATATGCATTTCTGGAGTAATATTATCAATTTGAAAGTTTTGCTCTTGATTGGGTTCCGTGAGTTTTTTAATGATTGGCGGCGAGATGGCACTCAAGCTATTTGTAATAAAATTACTGAGTAATTCAGTGGATTCTAGATGTATATCAACTTTTAAAAGTCTTTGATGTCGGCAAAATTCAGATTTGGCGGTTTGGTGGACACCGCCACTGCAAAAAAAATTTTGTCCTGGATGAGTATTATTCCAATATCCTAACAGATGAAAACCAAATTCCAGACCTTCATTATAAATTGCTTTTGGGGCTCTTTCAATAATTAAGTTCTGATGAAAATTAGCATCAATAATTAGTAAATTAATCTCACGAAGTTCAATCCAACGTTCATATCCACTACCAAATTCTTGAGGACATAAGTTAATAATATCAGATGGATCTGATGGATCTGGGGCTTTGGTATTTTGGTTGCGTTCTCTCCACAATTCTTGGTAATGTGCCAGTGAAACAATATTCGCCATGGGCTGCCCTAAAAAACAACTAATCTCAATTAATTTACACTACTATAGATAGATTTTCTCAAATAGCTTTGTATGTAAATGTATCAAAATATAACAATGGTGTCTAGAGTTTAGTTTACATTCCCCACAGCTAGAAGCCCAGGGATTCTTGCTTCAAAGGAATTTCAATGAATTTACCTGGGCTAACGGCAAGCATCTTCGTGTAGGATTAATTTCTATGCTGTTAACCTATATTTTACTTTCCATTTTTCGCCGCTAAATTTGTTCTGCATCCCAATGCAAAGGGATATCTTCACTATGTCCAACCAACGCAAAATTCAAAGTATATATACTGACGGTGCTTGCACTGGTAACCCTGGCCCTGGGGGTTGGGGTGTCGTAGCTTTCTTCAGTGATGGTGAGATCCACGAAATGGGTGGTGCTGTCAGCCATACCACCAATAATAAAATGGAAATGGAAGCTGCGATCGCGGCTTTAAAATTCTTCCATGCATCTGCACAAGCGGAATCTATCACTCTCTATACCGATAGCGAATACCTGATTAACTGCGTGACTAAGTGGTTACCAGGATGGAAAAAAAGGAGTTGGAAAAAAGCCGATGGTAAACCTGTCCAGAACCAGGAACTTTTAGAAATTCTGGATCAACTCAATACAGGAAAAATAAATTGGCAGCATGTCCGGGGACATTCTGGTAACATAGGTAACGAGCGTTGTGATGTGATTGCTCGCTCCTTTGCTAGCGGTCAAGTCCCATGTCTACAAGAGTTATGCTTTATTGATTCCTACAAATCTTTACATTCTTCTGGTGAGGCCAATGTAGAAAACATAGCTGATTATGAATGTAACTCTACAATACTCAACGAAAGTACAGAATATAACAGTACTTTTATATCAGATGTAAACGTTATGGAACCATCCACCGCACCATCTGCGGCCGCAAATGAAGAAACCCAGTCTACAACAAGGGTCAAACAACTCAGCAACTTGCTGGAGACTCTGCGGATAGCTGAGGAAATTTCGGAAAAAGGCTACTTGATCACTAGTTCTGAATTAGCAGACTTGATGGATGTCCACGCCAGCGCTGTTACCAGTAGGGGAGACCAATGGCGCTGGCGGAACTGGATTGTGTCAAGGGTCAGACGGGAAGGAAATCAAATTCTCTGGGAATTGGAAAGAGGGGATCGCTTAGAAACTGAAGACGAGTCGTAATTCGTAGTTCGTAATTAACAAAAGAGTCAAGGTGGAAAACTCATGACTCAGCACTCGCCATTCAGTTATACTTTCTTCCTCGCCATTCCCGTGGGGTGTGAAATGCTGATAAGAAGATTCGCAGTACAGCTATGGGGTCAGCCAAAGGAGAGAACCAAAATAACCAGCCACCTTGAGCATTTTTGCGGTGGTAAGAAGGTGCGATGGCTAGTAGCATAGCAAAACGAATTACTAACAGAAATACATTCAGCCATAATAAGAGGGAATGGGAGGAAATTAAAAAGCAAGCTGGGACGACTAATACAGGTAAACCTTGAACTGCAAAGAGTAACCATAAATCGCTCCACAGTTGAGCAGATGAGGATGCATCTTTCAAGTCGAGACTGCGCCCCCATTCTTTCCAAGTTTCTTTTGCTCCCTCATACATCCGCACCTTGAGGACTTTTGCGCCGTCTAAAAAGCCCACTTTAAAGCCTTGAGATGCAATATATCGGGCTAAAGTGACATCATCACAAAAAGAATTACTAGCACTGGTATAACCACCCACTGCGGCTAAAACAGAACGGCGACACAAAAAGCATTGCCCATTTGCCATGACTCGTTCTGGTTGTTCGGTTGCGATTCCGGCCGGATCGAATCGGTAAAGCAGAGTCATTAATAATGCTGGTTGCAGCCAGCATTCACCGGGATACTTAAGAATAAACTGAGGTGATAGAGAAACCAAATCGTATCCTTGTGCTTCTGCGGTTTTGACCAAGCTAGCAACTAAACCTGGATCTGGTTGGGTATCAGCATCCATACCCAGAAACCACTTGCTGGCTTCAGAACTATGCAAAAAGCCGTTATGCAAAGCCCAAGGGCGACCTACCCAATGATCCGGTAAGGGGTCATCTGTGATTAGACGAAAACGAGGATCTTGCTGCTGTGCGGTTTTCACTAAGTCTGGGGTACCATCCTGGGAATTACTATCTACTACAATAATTTCCCGGACTTCGTAACTTTGCCGACTCAAGCCTGATAACAAAGGACTAACGCGCAGAGCTTCGTTTAAGGTGGGAACAACTACGCTGACGGTACCCAAAAGATCAGGAGTTGGCTGTTGGGGTTGAATGGGGGGATGCCTTCTTGGCCCCTTTACCAGGCGGGAAAGTAAAATCGCGGTTGCTGGTATTTGGATAAGTAGCAATAGAAAAGTTGTGACGCTTTCTACTGTTAAAGCGTTTTCCACAGTAAAAATGTTTTGCAATGGGAATGGTAATTACACAAAAAATTGGCCAGGGGACATAGAGTATCATTTCTCTTCCTGGTCTTCCTGTCCCCTAATTTTATTTCAAGGCAACTTTAATATTTGCCACTGAAACATCATTGATTGTTGATTCTGCTTCAACTTGAGCAGATAGGGCTGACCCTTTTGACCAAAGTGCTAGAGAAGGAGCTACACCTAAGAGGAAACCTAATATTACAGGAATAGAGAATCCTGCGGCCAAGCTCATGACTGTAGCAAAGGCAAAGTTAGCTAAATACACTACTAAGGGTACATTGAGTTGCCATCGCTCAAATTTGATGGGGTTATTTTTCCATAGCAAAGCAGCTACAGTCATAAAGACTGCACCAGTACCCAACCAACCAGCAAAGTTTTGATAGGGCATTCCAAAGAAAGGTCCTGGTTGTTGCCAATACCAGAAGGGCAGAGAAGTTTGGCTCATAGCAGGGTCTAGTACAAAATCCCAAGAAGTCAAAAGTAGAGAACCCAGGACAATGGCACACAGATGTCGCCACCAGCTGGGTTTTGTGTCCACTTGTAAACCAGCACGTGCGAGTAAATAAGAAACGCATCCCACATAAAACCATGACAGGGGAATTGTGAATGGCACTAAACCAGCAATTTTGTAGCCTAAGCCGCTGAGATAGCTGTAGTGACCGAAGGGAAATCCTGTACTGGTTCCTAGTAATTCACTGATTAAAGAGATACATATTGCAGGTAGCATAAATCCCAAAATTCTACCCAAACCCAAAGTGCGCAAGCCATACAAAAATACAGCTGCTGTTCCCAAGATCATATAGACTACACCACCCCCTGACATACTCCACTGCATGGCGGTTTGTCCAATTTCAGATAAATGGAAGATTACCTCGGCATTGGGTACAACCAGCAGTATACCCACTAATCCAAACACCATTGACACGATATGACCAATGAGGCATACGCGCTCGGCGATTACAAGTTGTTTCATAATGATTCCTTAACAAGATATGACGTTTGGCTAATCGGCTGTTAATAGTTTACAAATGTTTACGCAAATATTTAACTAGTTCGTGCCATCATTCTGGTGCAAGTGGTTGGGTTGTCTTGACCAGAGGATAACAGCCTATTGATTTCATCTGGGAAAAATAGGATGATAAACCTATAGTCTAAGCCATTGCAGCCAAAATCTATCAAAAGAAATACAGGTTTTTTTTAGTTAGCCTTTGTAATTTCATGTATGGGCTTGCTGTTGGCGGAGGGCTGCGTTAGCCCGGGTAAATTCATTGGAATCCCTTTGAAACAAGAATCCCCATAGCTAAAAGCCGGGGGGATTGTCAGATCCAATACTTGTTCAATCAAGCTTCACCTGCTAGTGATTAAACCAACTCATGGTCAAAACACTTCCTTGGACTTCTGTGGTGCTATTACTGTTTAGCTACAGTACATTGGGTTGGGCATTATCGGAAGTACAAGCTTCTTGGTATGTGTGGTTAACTTGCATGTTTGGTATTTTGCTGTTAGTGGCTAGCTTAACTGTTCCTTGGTCGGCTATAGCCAAATATTCGAGTTCATTGGTGGGATCAAACTTGCGGACTTTTGCTGCTACTACTTTTGGCGCATTATTGTTTTTTTTAATGCTGGCTTGGTTCCGAAGATTTCTTGATAGTTTGCTGATTATTTCTGCTGGGATATTGGCAAGAATTGACTTTCAAACTGCTGGGTTTAAACAAGAACAAGTTTTTCTAATTATTTTTATATTTTCTTTAGGTGGTTTAGCCTTGGGGAAAGCACTGCACGTGGTACTTTATCATTACTTTTAGTTTTTCAACTATCCAAAGATTTGGTTAAAATTGCCGTGTTTTTGGGTTTGAGTCCGGGTTTAGATTTAAAAATCGCTCCTCAACAGTTAACCAAGAAGCTTGATAACCATCATCCCAAGGTGCCAAACAAATATAATTTGATATATCACTAAATCTTCATGGGTTTTAATTTTTCTTGGTTCTTCTTCCTTGTCCACTTTCCTTCGTTATCTAAGGTGGGGGTTACCCACCCGACTAATGTTCTAGTGGATTTAAACAG
Source organism: Umezakia ovalisporum Ak1311 (assembly GCF_029891685.1). NCBI lineage: Bacteria > Bacillati > Cyanobacteriota > Cyanophyceae > Nostocales > Nodulariaceae > Umezakia > Umezakia ovalisporum. The sequence goes on from NZ_JANQDJ010000040.1 coordinate 48,539, forward strand.
TTGCTGCTTCAACTGGTGCAGCCACTGGATAAACACTGACTTTTTTGCGATTTTTGCCTTTTCTCTCAAAGGCAACTAAACCGTCAATTAAGGCAAACAAAGTGTCGTCGCTCCCAATCCCAACATTGTTGCCAGGGTGAAATTTGGTACCGCGCTGACGGACGAGAATATTTCCCGCTAACACAGTTTGACCACCGTAGCGCTTTACACCCAGGCGTTGAGCATTAGAATCGCGACCGTTACGAGTACTACCTGTTCCTTTTTTATGAGCCATAATTACCTCTTGTGTTATTTGTATTTATTGTTCAGCAACAGCTTCTGGGGGGGAAGTTTCAATGACAGGAGGTTCAGCCGTTACACCTTCTGCAGCGGTAAACACTGTACCATTTAAAGTAATGGAATCAATCATGAGTCTGGTGATTTCCTGGCGATGGCCCCGTTTTTTGCGGGTTTTCTTTTTCGGCTTCATTTTATATACCAGGACTTTGCGACCTCTAAGATTGCGTACCACTGTTCCTTCTACAGTAGCCCCTGCTACTAACGGCCTTCCAATGGTGACTTCGCCGTGGTGCTGTACTAGTAATACTGAATTTATTGTAACTTTTTCTTCGGCTTCGATATGGAGTAATTCAATATCGTAAAAACGACCTGGCTCAACTTTTAGTTGCTTACCGCCAGTTTCAATAATTGCGTAGGTCATGGAATTGTCCTTGAAGTTGCCGTACAGGTAGCTGGCTTTAAAGGCGATTTATCTGGTTTTGATTAATCGCTGTTGCTAGCTTTTGTGTGATATGTCTACCTGATCCGAGCAGGAATTAGACAGACAAATTCTGATTGTATTTTATTAGATGCCGTTAAGTCAAGTTAAAAGTATATTTTGGGATTTTGCGGAATCTTGATAATTGGCAATGTAGTTACTAAGTGCACAGATACACAGACATAAAGAACAGCACAAATAAATCTGAGTAACGCATATGGTTGCTCAGATTTTCTCTTGTTTCTTGATGATGCCATCCCTGGGAATAAATTTACCTATGGAGCAAATCAAAGAAACCGTAGATACTAATTAAAAGTAATAATAGTGCTGTGAACTGGGTGATTCTTGTTTGAGGGGAAGGGGCCATGGCTTCCCGTACTAATATGGAGGCTGAGGCTCCCACTACGAGGCTCAAACCCAATATTAAATAAGGTATGTCTGGTAAAATAGTGGCTATAACTAACATTGCGATGGCTAGGGTGAGCATTAATAACTCTACAAACCGGGGTGGGTTGTATTGGCTAGCTAAAATAAAGTTGTTTAACCAAAAGTTCCACAATCTCATATTCAGCGTTGAGTGCTTCTTAGTTGAGTGGTGAGTGTTGAGTTATGAAGTAGCTTTTCACAACTCAACACTTAAAGCTTTTAATTTCTCGCCCCTAACTTTTGACCCACACCATTTTTTTTGGTCGCATCATCTTCTGGTGGTTCCATACCAAAGACCCGGGCAAAAGCTTTTTGTACTTTGTAGCCAGAATCAATGGATTCTAAAGGATCTTTCCGCAATCTATGACGCAGACATAAAGTAATTACACGTTTAATATCATCAACAGTGACTTGCCTACGACCTTCAAATGCAGTTAATGCTTTGGCGGCGCGGTTGCTAACAATATCACCACGTAGACCATCTACATCTAGTTCTGAGCAAATTTCCGAAACTTTTACTCGCTGGTCGTATTCAATTGTCACTTCTGGCAACAATTTTTGAGCATTAACAATTTTTTGTTGCAATGCTTCTTGTTGAGATTTGTATTTCTCTAGAAATGCAGCGGGATTTTGGTCAAATTCTGCTCTTTGTTCCACAATTTGCACCCGCAAAGGTGGTTCTTTAACAGTGTGGATTTCTGCGTGCATTCCAAAGCGGTCTAGTAGTTGGGGACGCAGTTCACCTTCTTCTGGGTTACCAGAACCTACAAGTACGAAACGTGCTGGGTGACGAATGGAAATACCTTCCCGTTCTACAGTGTTCCACCCACTGGCTGCGGAGTCCAGCAGCACGTCTACTAAGTGGTCGTCTAGCAAATTGACTTCATCCACATAAAGAATGCCTCGGTTAGCCTTGGCCAGCAATCCTGGCTCAAAGGCTTTGACACCTTCGGATAAAGCCTTCTCAATGTCGATGGTACCGCAAACACGGTCTTCCGTGGCTCCCAATGGTAGGTCTACCATTTGAACTTTTTTGTGAGCTACAGGAATTTCCGCCCCTTGTGCTAACATTTGGCGGACTTCATCGCTCATCACATCGGGGTCTTTGGGATCGCTGTTGAAGGGGTCATCGGCAACCACAGGAATTTCTGGTAGTAAATCAGCCAGGGCTCGGATAGTGGTGGATTTGCCGGTGCCGCGATCGCCCATAATCATTACACCACCGATTTTGGGATCAATCACGTTCAACAGCAGCGCCAGTTTCATTTCTTCCTGTCCCACAATGGCTGTAAATGGAAATACCACGCGACGCGCACTTGACGTGGATTGAGCAGTTGGAGTCACTAAATTACCTTAACCATATTTTTCTGATTACAATTCCTTATTGTGCCACAGTTAGGGGGTGGAAGAACATGATTGAGGTTCAGTGGCAGATTTGATTAAGGTAGGCCAGTTTTGCCCAAAAAGCCTGTGACATCCTTTGCTTTGTATCCTTTGTGCTTAATTTTTTAAATTCTCCTGGATAACCGACAATGCCTTGTGTAAATTAAATTCACATATTTGACATTCTTTGGATGTGATGTGGATAGGTCATTTTAATTTCAAAAGTCAGTATCATTTAACTAAGCCCACTGTAAGAGGGGGATTGGTGAAAAAAACTTTGTGACCAAAAGTGGAAAGGGCTAGGTCAATTCAGCAAAAACAAAGGCCGATTGTTACAGCGCAGTAGAAGTTTATTCTTAGTGCCCACTGGGAAATTGTCAAATTTAATCCTATAGAGCTATCGAATTTCACTTGCTATCCCTCCCCGAGCTGCTTTGTTGATGTCGGGGTATCTCCCATAAAAAAAATGAAACAAAATCTCAGTGCTGCTTCTGTCCCAGAAGAAACCACTCATGACAAGCCAAATATTCCCCAAAAAAAGTTATCTCTAAACAAAGTCATTATTCTCAGCTTAGAAATGTTGCTGGCAATACCTTTGGGTTTAGGTTTAGTTAACTTAAACATCGGCGGAATTGCTTGGATATTCGGGGGAATTGCCTCTGGGGCAATGGTTTTACAAACAAGTCGCATTCTATATCAATATTCCCCAAAGCCTAATCGAAATGCGAGAAAGGTAGGAATGGCACTGGTAGGCTTGACTGTGGGTGCATCTAGTAGTAGTGGCAATTTAGCTAGTCTGGCTTCTGCAATTCCCATATTTATTTTTCTGACTTTATTTTTGCTAGTGTGCGGTAGCTGCATTGGCTATATCTACTCGCGCTTGAGTAAAACCAATTTATTAACATCCATGCTGGCCACAGTTCCCGGTGGTGTGGGAGTTATGTCATCTATTGCGGCGGATTATGACCGCAATGTGACTCTTGTCGCTTTAATTCAGGCAATTCGCGTGACATCTGTAGTATTACTGATTCCGTTAATTGCTCGGTCATCAGTTGACGCTGATGATGTTATCAACTTGCCAAAATTATCTGTTACGGATGGATTACTGAGTTTTGATACTTCTCAACTAGAATTACTTTTATTGGCACTGCTGGTTACCAGCTTGGTAGTTTATCTGGCTGGATTATTTAAATTGCCAGCTGCGGAGTTTTTTGGTGGCTTAGTAGTTGGTGTGGCGTTTAATCCTTTGCTCCATTCCCTACTTATTTTGGATGATGTGAATTTTAGTCCGCCAGGGTTTGTCAAATTATTAGGTCAAATGCTGCTGGGAATTACCATTGGTGAGTATTGGGGAGATAAACCTAATCTTGGTAAAAGAGCTGTAGGTTATGGGTTTATGTCTGTGGCTATGACTATCGCTGCTGGAGGGATGGCTGCTATGGTGGCCATGGAATTAACTTCTTGGGACTGGTTAACTTGTCTGTTAGTTACAGCACCGGGAGGAGCACCAGAAATGATTTTGGTATCCCTAGCACTAAATCATGATGTAGAAATTGTCACAACTGGCCATTTAGTACGACTTATTGCTATTAATAGTTCCCTACCGCTATGGATATTTTTGTTTCGCCGTCTTGATAGCCAGTTATCAGAGTCAGTTTATTGACACTCCCCACAGCTAGAAGCCGGGGGATTCTTGCTTCAAAGGGATGCCAATGAATTTACCGACGCTAAGGTGCCGCTCCGGTAACAGCAAGCATTTTCACCGTCTGTTTGACGGCTGGAACATCTGTCTAAAGTCTGGGGCTTTGGCTCGTTTTCCGGTAGGCCCATGACCAATGACTAATAAGCAATGAGCAATGAGCAATAACTAAGGAGACTGGATATGGTTGCCCAAGTTAAAGAATTAGATGTCCAGCAGTGGGTGAAAACTCGTTCTTCCCTTGACTGTACTGAATCTACATTTTTGACCTGGACAGGTAAAATTTACAGTTTTATTCCTGGTGAGAAAAGAAAACTACTGTTTAAAATGTCGGGAGTCAGCGTTAGTAGGTGCATTCTCACAGCAGAGGGTAGCTGGGATTTTACTTCGAGGGAATTGACTTACTATCTTGATCCACAAACAGGCGAGATTTTGCGACGGTGGGAAAATCCCTGGACGGGTGAAACACTACCTGTCATACATGTTGCCAATAGTCCTGTGCAGGGTCAATTTCAAGGGAAATTTCCGGCGCAAATCCAAGGGGATACTACAACTTTTATTTTTGATATTTTTCCCACATATCCTAATCCACTAGCAGAAAATCCCCAGTTTGCTGAATATAGCCCACATCCAATTTATCAGGCCACAGAACTATTCAAATTAGCTGTACCTACTGTAGATTTATTCAACTCAGAACTAGCCTCAGTGTCTCAAGTGAGACTCGGTTGGGATAGAATCGGTCAATGGTTGCCCTGGATGAAAATGGGTAATCGTTCTGGTTATCTCATTTACAGTGCTTCGGGAAGTAAAGTAAGTGGTTTGACAGAGTTACCCCAGTTGCTTCAGGATGAGATTAATAACCGCGTTCCTCTCTACAAGCAAGCGCCAAAAGTTTTTTTAGATGGTGAAGACATGACCTCTTGGCTGTACTTCCAAAAACACTTTCAGGCTTACTTGGCTGGAGAAGTTTTCCCACTCCCGGAAGTAGAGGAGTTGTAGTTCTTAGTTCGTAGTTAGTAATTGAGAATAGAGCTAAAATTTCTGCATATTTTGGCTAGCGGGGTCAAAACCTTGAGAAAACCGAGTGCTTTCATCATAGTAAGCTCCACTGAGGTCAGCACCATAAAACTTGGCTAAGTTGAGTTTCGCTCCCCGGAGGTTTGCCTCCTTCAATTTAACTCCAGACAAGTTAGCTTTAGTTAAGTTTGCTTTGGCTAGGTTTGCTCGACTTAGGTCTGCTCCCCAAAGTTTAGCTTTGGCTAGGTTTGCTCGACTCAAGTCTGCTCCCCATAAGTTAATTCCAGGTAAGTAAGCTGCAATTAGCTTGGATCCCCTTAAGTTAATGGCGGGAAAATACCTTTGACCTGCGTTGTAAAGTCGGATTAATTCCTTAGCATCCATGAGTTTCTTTGATGAAATCTCTGTTTCTAGGATACTGTGCCCAGGTTTCAAACCCAGGGGAAGGCTGAGGAATGCTGAAAATTTTTTTGCTGGTAGTTAATTTTTTTTCAAAGAAATTACTTCAAAGTTGAAAGAACCAATCAAACGGTTATCAATGTAAACTTCTATTTGATGTTTACCACCAGGATCTCCGGGAACCATCGTCCAGAAATTCTCAATGTGGCCGTCAGGGGTGAATTCTGTACGAGTTGTTACAGCTTCAATACCATCTGCTGATAAAGTCAAACTTTGACCATCATCTGTAGCCCAGGTTTCAGGAGGTTTTGGTAAACGCAGAATTTCTCGCCACGTCACCTTACCTTTGTAATTTTTTAGTTGAATTCGCCACCCGTATTTACCGCCCTGATGCAATAATATTCTTGTGGTGGGAGTAAATTTCCTTTGACCTTTGGAATCAACTCTGAGGACTCCAAACTCAGCTTTAGTGGCGGTAATTGGTTTAGTCTCACTCAACTGAGCAATTGACTGAGAAGACGCTACGCCATTACCTACTAAAGAAGTCCAGGCTTCAGAAGCTATAAATCCAGATAACAGCCAAGAAGAAGTTAGTACAATCGTCGCAGCCCAATTTCTCATTAGCACAGCCAATTTTTTTGGTTGGTTACTGGTACATATTTCATAAATTCTACTTGCTTTCCGGGTTGAGAGAAAATTCGTTACTTTGTACCAAATTCCAAAAGTAGCCATCCGGTGCAACGAAAGAAAAACTCTTTTCTCTAAACTCATTTTCTATAATAGAAGTATATTTCAGCACTGAACTGGCCTTAATGCGATGGCAATATTGCTGTATGTCACGTATACGGTATGTATAAAGAGAAATTCCAAAGCAGCCTGGTTGTGATGCTTCAAAGCGGGATTCTAAATTAATTGCTTCTGGAAAACGAACAATGTAAAGTCTACCACTACGGGCAGCCATTAGGTGATTTTTGGCAGAACGAGGGTCGTCAAAGGCTGTGACAATAAATTTTTCACCAGGTTGGAGGTCAAATATTTCTCCAGCAGCTTGTGAAGATTCGTAGGTAGTTTCCACATCATCACGTACGCGCAATAAACCTAAAACTTCCTCATAAAACTTGAGAATTTCCTTGGTGTCATCCTGAACAATGATGCCCATGTGGGTACACTGGCTAGTTTGAAAAGCAGCACCATAGTTAATTTGTCCATAATCTGTTATTGTGTAGCCAAATCTTTGAAATAGAATTTGTCGAGTTAAGGGTTGCAGTAATAACATTTCTCGCACTCCTACTCTCGGATCTGTGAAAGGTCGGCTTTTTCGCTCTTTGTTGTAGATCACTTCCCATTGGGGATTGGTATATTTAATGGCCCAACCTTGTGCTTTGGCATCTTCTGCATGATTTAATATCGTTAAAATATCAGCAGTTAAAGTTGTTGCCCACCGGTTTCCCTTAATTTTCATGGAGGCTAACCCTAAGCCCTGATTTGTGGGCTTTTGCCAAACCATTAACCTAATCAAACCATGATCTGCATTTTGGTGATAAAGGCGAATGGAACGTAAGGAAGAATTCACTCCATACAGTTGATAGGCGTGATCTGCGGGTAATTCACCCACTTGACCGATGCGATAGCCAAATTGCTCCCAATATTGAATTGCAAAAATTGGGTCTGGAATACCAATACACACTTCATATATACCTGCAATGGTGGTTTGTTGTCCCTGGGTCATACAAATTTTGGGATTTTAGGTTTTTGATTGGGTACAGCAAATTAACTGGGGCGCGGTAGCCTCTAAATTCTATTTATGGGGGTTATCTCCAGAGGAGTTGGAATTTGTGAGGGTAAAAGAAACTTAGGTGGTAAGTTGGGACTTTCCGGATTCATCCGTGAGGTAGTTGAGCTATTGAGCAGTTAGGATGTGAACATTTAAGAAAGTCCAACAGAAGCAGGAGATGTGGAATCACTGAGGTGATTTAAATCTTGGATAACATCTGCTGCGGTTTGATAGCGATCGCTAAAATGATAGCGCACCATTTTGTCTAAAATTTCTGCCAATTTGTCGTTAACTTTTGCTGATTCTCGCCAGACAATATTGCCTGTATGTGGGTCTGACTTGAGTTGTTGGGGTGGTATTCCAGTAATAGCTTGAATAGCTAGGATTCCCAAAGCATAAATATCACTAGATAAGCGGGGATGACCGGCAAATTGCTCTGGTGGTGTATAACCCTGTGTGCCAATGGCCACAGTTGCTAATTCTGTTTTATTGCTATTTTGGGGTTGCATCAATTTAACTGCACCAAAGTCAATTAACACGAGGCGATTATCTTCAGCACGTCTAATAATATTAGTTGGTTTAATGTCCCGATGAATGATCCGATGCTGATGGAGAAATGCTAGTACTTCCAGAACACCTTTGAGCATATCAATCACAAAAGCTTCATTCTGTACAATCTGTACAGGTGGTAATTCCTCATGTAGGGTGTGACCAGCAATATATTGTTGGACTAAATAAAATTCTTTTTTATCTTCAAAATAAGCGAGCAATTCAGGAATTTGCGGATGTTTTCCCAAGATTTCTAAAATTTCTGCTTCAGTATTAAATAACCTTCTGGCAATTTCTAAAAATTTTGTATCCTGTCGGGCTGGCATTAATTGTTTAACTACACAAATGGGATTACCGGGCCGTTGAGTATCTTGTGCCAAATAAGTTCGACCAAATCCCCCAGCACCCAGGACTTTAGATATTTGGTAACGTCCACCCAAAAGTAAATCCCCAGTGTTGTTTTCTGGAACTATAGGTGTGGATGTAGAATGAGTATGTAAGTCCTGAATTGCTGTAGTTGTGGTATCTTTTAAAATAATATTTAACTGTTCAATGATTTCCTGTTGTTGTTGAATTTGTAATAGTATGGTCTTTGTTCGCCGATGATTTTGGTAGTTAGTGTACATGGTGGTACTCAGACCACTTGTAATTAACCCTATGGCTGGGGGGATAAGCGGTATCCAACCTGCTTGGGAAAACACTACTGTGCAGATTAGCACCAAGGCAGCTAAGGTTGTGCCTCCCACTGCGAACAAAAATAAAGGATGTCGCAGTTGCCACCCTGCAATGCTACCTATAATTGACCAACCAAGGAGCCACAGAATTTCTGCTTCTTCAGACCAGTACCAAATTAGGGGTCGTCCATCTAGGACTGTACTGATAATTTGACTGACTATATGTGCATTAATTAAGACGCTAGGTGTTCTGGAAGGTTGCTGAGGTGCAGCGCTATAAGGTGTAGGAAAACCTGGACTAACACTGGGGGCAGTTGTGCCGATAATTACTAACTTATCTTTGACTAAATTGGCATCGAGTTGATTATTTAGAACTTGTGTTAAGGTTACTTGTTGAGCTAGATATTCACTGTGGCGATAGTTCAACAGTATTTGGTAACCTGCTGCATCTAATCTTTTATAGCCACCGGAATTTGCTTTTAGGGTAGAAAAGAGAGTTTTACCGATGGAGAAGTTATATTGATGGGAAAAGTCAATGGAAAAACCCAATTTTTCTAGATAGTGAACAGCTAATCTTCCAGCAAATGAAAAAGGAGTTGTACATTGGCTGTCTGTAGATTGTGCAAATAATAAACTACGGCGGATAATTTGGTCTTCTTGGTAATCAGGAATTAAATCCTGAAAGCCTAAATGATCTTCGGGAAAATTAGGTGGTGGGGGAATTTCTGATCTGCCTATGCTGCTAAATAAACAAGTGGTGATAATCTTGGTTGCACTGTGAAGATTGTTCGCCAAATTGTTTTGATGGGGTCGGTTAAGATGAAGACCGATGACCCTGGGTTGATGAGATGTTAATTTCAACAATAGCTGATTCACTGTGGCATCGGATAAAGGCCATTTGTGTTGTGCTATGTCTTCTTCAGTGATTGTTACTAATAGTATGCGGGGATCTGGCGCTTCCACAGGACGCGATCGCACCATCTGATCATAAGCTTTTAATTCCCAAGACTGGAACCATTTGAGTTCCCGAACTCCCCACAGGAAAGCAGTAACCCCCAGGCTGATGACCAAAATGGATTGTAACCAGTGGTTGCGGTGAGAAGAGTCACGGTAAGTTTTGTCTTTAGCAAACGGGGCTAGGAGTTTTTCTAATATTCCATTAATCACGGCGTTGTGGCACTAGCGTACATGGGGTATGTGTTCACTAACCAAAAAGCGGTTGATATTTTTGGGAGATGGAATAATCATTGCTGGGGGATATCCCCACTTAACATTCCTATAGGTGGAGATTTAGGCTGATCTTGTTAAAGTTGTCTTTGTGATTGTTGTACTTGTTCAACAGAATTAGGGAAAGGAGTGAAGTCCACGGGTTGGCTAGGGGAATTAAACTCAGGTTGTTCCGGTGATGATTCCATAGTTCCATCATTGAAGTAAGAGCCAACAATCTTGTCATAGTTAGAAGCAACAGCTAAAAATGCTCCACCCAAAATATAGATTGGTAGGGGCAAATTAAACTTTTTTAACCAGTCAAACAGTTCTGCCAAAGCAAACAAGACTAAAAAACAAGCAAGCCAAACTTTCATTTTTGCATCCCCCGGGTGCAACGGACTCTACATGGGCTGGAGCTTTAAATTAAGCGGATGAGTATCAGCATTTTCCACTTCCAGAATGATGTTGTAATATTTTACTTTTTTTCCACACAGGGAATCAATTGCTGGGTTTTATTATTGGTCACAATTCTTACCTTAGCACTTTGGCTGCTTTACGCAGTTGTAGAAAAGAATTTCTCCCGGTAAAAAAGTTTACCAGGAGTCCTATTACTTGATTCAAGGATAGAACATTTAACTTAGAGCTGGCTTATGGGCAATAAAATACTTACTAGCAAAGTGAAGTTGTGTTGAAATATTTTCAAAACCAGCTTTTTCTAAACGTTCTACCAGGTCATCATGGGTGTAATCCCGATAGTAAGGTTCATGAAAGACTTCCGGGAAAGATTCCATCAACATAGCGAATTCAGATGAATCATTCATTTGAATGGAATCACAAATTACGAATACTCCTCCGGGTTTTGTCACTCGGAAACATTGTTCAATAACTGTTTGCCGCACCTTTGCTGGTAACTCGTGGAAGAGAAAAACAGAGGTTACACCGTGGAAATAGTCATTTAGATAGGGTAGATGTTCGGCGTTAGCTTGGAAGAGTTGGGGTAACTCTCCGGGAATGTCCGATAGTTGTTGATTTGCTTTACGTAAATAAGCTGGGGACAAATCGACACCATACAGAGATGCTTTTGGCAATGCTCCTCGAATCATCCTCAATGTCCGCCCAGTACCACAAGCTACATCTAAAATACGCATTTGTTTTGGCGCAACACAATCAAAAGGTTTTAGCCCTTGGATGAGAGGTGCAAGAATTCGCCGGCGCATGGGGTCAGCAGTGCCACTAAAGAGAATCTCTACTTGTAAATCATATAAATTGGCTGAATCGTCGCTTAAGTAGCCATTACTTTGGTGATGGAAGTTCTGCACATAATAGCTGGGATAACCATCTGTTTCTATTTCCGGGGAAAAGTCTTGATATTTCTTTTGTTTAGACCGTTCCCAGATTTGCGGTAGGTCTAGCCATACCAGTGGATAGTAGCGGAAAAAATCTGACCAAGGGTTGTCAAAGAGCAAGTTTTTTGAATATATGCCTTTTTCAGCATCTTGCCAGTCTGCTTCTAGGAGGTCATTCATTTTTTGTTGAAATTTGAACAAAACTTCCTTGGGAAGGGATTTCCTCTTTTGTGTGAGAGGGGGATGAATCAGATTCATCAACTGTGAACTCAAAGTTTTGTGAGCGAGACCAAAATAACTTTTGCTTTGTTGAAAGGTTTGATAGGTGACCTTAGTTAAAGTGTCAGACATAAAAGTGAGTTAAAAGTCTATTACTTTTAGTAATTATCTGTAAAAGATTGTAACGAAAAATTTATCTATCTTATCTATCTTAGGAATGCGAATTTAATGGCTGTGAAGAAAATCTTTTGATAGTGCAATTTTGGATTTTAGATGGAAGTGAGCCATTCCTATAGGGGGATGGGGATCTGAGGAGGGTAGGTTTTTTGCTTCATCACCTTTTGTCAATTAAACAAATCCCAAATTTTGGCTAAATGTAAAATTTTGTAACAAAAATAGAATTCTGTAACTTTGGTTACAGAAATTTTGATATTCTGATAAGAGACAGCAAAAAGAGCTGATAATTCATAGCTAAAACCACCAGGAGGACTGTTGTTATGTCTATTCAAGATAGATCTCGTGCGTTAACAATGCGCCAATATCAGCAAGTTAAAAATCGTCAACAATCGATCCTGATGCGTGCTGCACAGGAACTGGGTCTTCCTGAAGAATTATCGGAATACTGGAATCCCATTCAAGGCAAAATTGATCCCACCACTCGCTTACTTTATGAAAGTAGCAACGTTGCTATGAGCTAAGTTTTGACTTATTTTGACTTATTTTGACTTATTTTGATTTTTCAGCGTGATAAGTAAAGAAAAAGCCACCCTCACGGGGTGGCAAAAAGTTTGGAAGAAATTAAGGGTAACAGTTTAGAATCACCTTGCCTTTAGGTAGGAAACAGGTGGGTAATCAACTCAATTAGCAATCGTAGTAGAGGTAAAACTCATAGGGGTGAGGACGCAACTGTATCTGTTTAACTTCGTTAGCCAGTTTGTAGTCAATCCAATTTTGGATGAAGTCTTCGGTGAACACCCCTGATTTCGTCAAGAAATCATGGTCGTTTTCTAAAGCTTCCAATGCCAATTCTAAGGAACCCGGAGTTGAAGGAACCTTCGCCAATTCTTCTGGAGAAAGTTCATAAATGTTCTTGTCTAGGGGTTCACCGGGATGAATCTTGTTTTTGATGCCATCAATACCAGCACACAGCATAGCTGCAAATGCCAAGTAAGGGTTAGACGTTGCGTCAGGACAACGAAATTCCAAGCGTTTGGCTTTAGGGTTATTACCAGATAAAGGAATCCGCACAGAAGCAGAACGGTTACCTTGGGAGTAAGCCAAGTTCACTGGTGCTTCATAACCTGGTACTAGGCGTTTGTAAGAGTTGGTTGTGGGGTTAGTGATAGCTAAAAGTGCTGGTGCGTGCTTGAGAATACCACCAATGTAGTGAAGTGCCATTTCACTCAAACCAGCATACTTGTCGCCAGCAAATAAAGGTTTGCCATCTTTCCAAATTGATTGGTGACAATGCATACCAGAACCATTGTCGCCAAAAATTGGTTTTGGCATGAAAGTTACAGTTTTGCCGTATTTCTTGGCAACATTCTTGATGACGTATTTGTATGTCATCAGCCAGTCAGCAGCTTCAACCAATTTACCAAAGCGGAAACCTAATTCACACTGACCACCAGTAGCAACTTCGTGGTGTTGTTTTTCAATGGGTACACCACAATCTTTCATTGTGAGCAGCATTTCGGTACGGATATCTTGGAAGCTATCCGTTGGGGATACTGGAAAGTAACCTTCTTTGAAGCGGGGTTTGTAGCCCAGGTTGGGACTTTCATTTCTACCGGAGTTCCAACGACCTTCTACTGAGTCTACATGGTAGTAACCTTCATGGGCGTTTTGGTCAAAGCGGACATCATCAAAGATAAAGAATTCAGCTTCAGGCCCTAGGAATGCTGTATCACCAATGCCGGTGGAAACTAAGTAGTCTATTGCTCGTTGGGCAATTACCCGGGGACAACGGTTGTACCATTCACCTGTACGGGGTTCTTTAATGCTACAGATTATACTGAGTGTCGGCTCAGCCATGAAAGGGTCGAGCCAAGCAGTGTTGGCATCGAGTACCATCATCATGTCGGATTCATTGATGCTTTTCCAACCCCGAATGCTGGAACCGTCGAAAGGTACGCCATCTAAGAAGGAACTTTCATCGATTTGGTCATGGTACACCGTGAGATGCTGCCAAGTTCCTGGTGTATCGATGAATTTGAGATCAATCATCTGAATTTTTTGGTCTTGAATCAGTTTCAAGACTTCTTGAGGGGTTGTCATTCTTACTCCTTCTCTAGCAATTTTCTAGAATTAAACGAGAACTTTCCAAAGCATCCTAACCCAGATGATTTGAACCCAGTTGTGGATGACACATCTGAATTATCATAAATCCTGGACATTAGGGAATTTTGTACTTTTTGTTACAGCTTATCTGGATTACAGCTTATATTAACCTTTTACCGAAGATCTGCACAAAACGTAAAGTTCATCTCATCATGGGTCAACTTTGACATAAAATCCTTAAATGGCGGATAAATTGTTTTTGTGTCGCATCATATTTTAATTAAACAAATGGCACAAAAATTTACTGGTGCATAATTGCAACCAAATTAATATCAAACCATAGATAGTATTGATTGGGAGAAGAAAGAATGCGCGATGCAGTTACAAGCTTAATTAAGAATTATGACGTTGCTGGTAGATATTTTGACCGCAATGCAATTGACAGCCTGAAATCCTATTTTGAAAGTGGTACAGCACGGGTGCAAGCAGCAGCAGTGATTAACGGTAATGCAGCGGCTCTTGTAAAACAGGCTGGTTCTAAGTTATTTGAAGAACAGCCTGAGTTGATTCGTCCCGGTGGAAATGCTTATACAACTCGTCGTTATGCGGCTTGTCTCCGGGATATGGACTATTACCTACGCTATGCTAGCTATGCCTTGGTTGCAGGTAACATGAATGTTTTAGATGAACGTGTACTCCAAGGATTGCGAGAAACTTACAATTCTTTAGGTGTACCTATTAGCCCTACGGTATTTGGTATTCAGATTCTTAAGGAGATGGTAAAGGCACAAGTTGCAGCCGCGGGTATTGCTGATACTTCTTTTGTTGATGAACCTTTTGATTATATGACTCGTGAGTTGAGCGAGAAGGATATTTAGTGGTTTTACTACAATTATAAAGTCTAGTCATACAAAAAGATGGCTTTTTGCGTAAACCAGAAAAGCCATCGCTTTTTTGGTAACTCAGGTTTGTTGGGGCGGGGTGGGAGTCACAAGGGTAGGTTTTTTACATTGTCCTGAAGGCAAGACTTGGAAGACAAGGAGGTATTCTACGCAAGGAAGTTATGCCAATGGGTGAAAAAACACACGTTGCAGTGGTGGATAAATATGGTTGTGGAGGGTTTTAGGGAGAATTATTATTTATCCTTAGGATTTAATATTATCAGGAGATTCCAGTTAATTGGTCAAGCGGCGACTCGATACATTATTAGTAGAATTAAATTTATGTAGCTCTCGCGCCTTAGCGCAGCGATTAATTCAGGCCGGAGAAGTCACTGTTAATCAGCAAGTGGTGGATAAACCAGGGACAGAAGTTGATGGTGGGGCGGAAATTAAGATTAAAGAGCGATCGCGTTTTGTGTCTCGGGGGGGTGAGAAACTAGCAAAGGCTTTAGAAGTATTTCCTGTTTCCACGGTGGGACGTATTTGTTTAGATGGTGGTATTTCTACAGGGGGTTTTACTGATTGCTTGCTAAAAGCTGAAGCAAAATTGGTTTATGGTGTGGATGTGGGTTATGGACAAGTGCATTGGGGTTTAAGAAATGATCCACGGGTGATTTTAAGAGAGCGTACTAATTTACGTAATCTCACCCCCAACGAATTGTATGGTGTATGTGGTGAAGGTGTCCAGATACCTGATTTAGCCGTGGTGGATGTATCATTTATTTCCTTAACTAAGATTTTGCCTGCTTTGTGGCGATTAACTAAGTATCCGAGGGATGCGGTATTGCTGGTGAAGCCACAGTTTGAAGTGGGAAAATCCCGTGTTGGTAAAAAAGGCGTTGTCCGTGATCCTGATGACCAAGCTAATGCCATTTTCCAAGTGTTGCAAGTGGGTTGTGAATTAGGATGGAAATACAAAGGCTTAACTTGGTCACCGATTACTGGACCGGCTGGGAATATTGAGTATCTGTTGTGGTTAGGAATGGAAAGTGATACACCAGTGCTTGATTTACATGGGATTAAACAAATTACCCAATCAGCCATTGCTGATTTACGAGGAAGTTAAACATCGTAGATAAGACACTCTATAGAGTCTGGATGTGCTTCACAGTAGCTTTCTAAAGCAGTTTTGCGTTGTTTTGCTTGGTGTTGATGAGCTTTTTCAGCTTGTAATTCTTCTACGATATCCCAAGCTACAGCACAGCCGTGGGAATTTTTTCCTTCAAGTTTGCAGGTTTCACGAGCTTCCTCAATAGATTCTAAAATAGCTTCATCAAGAGTTTTAGTCCCTGAGTTAACAGCAGATTGGAGAGCTTCTAGGGTTTTTGTCATGATATTTTCACCTTTGTTGAGTGAGACTTTTTAACTGTTGCTTTCCTGAGTACCTACCCTCTAGCCAAGTTCATCAGGACTAGTACTTCCAGTTTAGTGAGACTTCTAGAAATATTCTGGTAGTTAACACCCTCAAATCAAGGGAAAAAGTCACAGAAATTAAGTTTTCGGCTAGGGTTTTTCGCCTTGATGTTTATTTTCATCAATTTCTCAACTTTCCATCTGAAGTTGGTAGTTTAGGCTTTTCATTATCAAAATTTCACTGAAATTGATTATTGATATTTTGCTCCTAATTCCTGTTGCAAGCGATACAGAATTGTCTGGTGGTCAACTTGAGATAAAATTTCTTGAATTACTGTACTAGCTCCCAATTGTCCCCAAGTACAACCTTTTTCTAAATAAACTTGAGCTGCTTTACCCACGGCGTATGCACCATAACCTGCAATAGCGGATTGAGCCATGGCGGTACCAGCATAAGCAGTAATATTGAGGGGATTTTCACCACTAGCAATAACAGCAGTACTCTTACCTAAACTTAGCATGACGCTACTGCTTATTTCTCCTAACAGCAAACCACCTGAACTGAAGAAAATGGTCTTTAAGATTTTGCTTGCTTCATAGCTAGTCACAGGTAAGCCATATAATCGTGCTAGGGAACGAATCAAAACTAAATCCGCAACTGCACCGCAGATTACATCTAATATGGGTACAGGATTTAATCCTACTGCCAAAGCTTTATATTTAGTGAATTTCCAAATAATATCTTCAGCTTCTTGTGCGCGTAAGTTCATAGTCTTTTGGGCTATGGCTTTTTCAGCATCCCGTGCTTGAATAAGTGCATTTAAAGCCAAAAGCGATCGCCCTTCCCGATTTAAAATAGATAAGATTGTTTGTTGTAGTTGTTTTATTTGGGGCTTTGGTGTTTCCCATTCATAGGTGACACGGCCATCAGGCCACTCAACCCGCACTTCCCTAGGTGGTGGTTCCGCCGCCACCATGACTATTTCATCGGGTAGTAAAGGATCGGCTTGGGGGTGTCCTGAGCTTAATTGCTGCAAATTTTCATAAATGGCAGAACGGTCTGTTTCTGGGTATAAATCTATTTTGTTAAATACCAAAATCAATGGTTTTTGTGCTTGTCGTAATTCCAGCAAAGCTTGATACTCGGTTCTGGTAATATCACCGGAAACCACAAACAAAATCAAATCAGCCTGACGTGTCACTTCTCGGGCTATTTTTCCCCGGGTTTCACCTTTAATTTCGTCTAAACCAGGTGTATCAATTAACTCTACTAATACTTTACCTCCTGGGTGCCAACTCACGGAACGCGGCCATTGGGTGACACCGTTGAGGGGGCCTGTTTGGAGAATCTTTTTTCCTAATAAAGCATTTAACACAGCTGATTTTCCCCGACTCACCAAACCAAAAGCCGCAATTCTGATTACATTAGAGTCCAGTTTATTGAGTGTGAAGTTTAGGGCTTCTAATTCTGGTTTTAGCAAGGCTACTAATTCTGGATTTGAGGAAAACTGTCCTGACTTGCATAGATATCCATACCAAGACAGGGCTTGTCTGAGACTAGCACGGGCGCGGTTTATGTGAGTTGCTTGGAGATTACGCACGAGGTTAGATTCACTCAAGGTTGAACAAACAACAGCTTATATATTCATTATCCAGGAATGGCCAGGGGATTCCATTAGGATTTCTGCTTTTTAAGGGTTTGAAGTTCAGTGGCTATCACCTTAGTTAGTTAAAATCAGGGATTATATTCACAAATCTAGCAATTACCACCAAATACGATTTCCGTGTTCGTCCATTCGTGCTTGGCGAATAACATCAGAAATTTCTTCTGCATCTCTGACATGGTGAAGTGCTTTTTTTGTGCCGTCAGGGTATTCTACCACGAAGTAAGTGGGGACTGTAATGCGGTCACCTGTAATGTCTGGTACATCTAGAGCTACTTGTTGGGCTTTCTCTTCCACTGATTGGGACTCATGGACAATGATATCCCCTGGATTTACTGTTAAGTTTCTTTCCTTTACTGTTGGCTCTTTTCGTAAATGGGGGTCTTGACTGATTGGCTGATTAATTTGATTGTCTGGTTCCTTAGCCATGATATTTTTCCTGATGAAAATTTATACATTTACTAAGAACAACTTAAACAATTTACAAGATAATGAGTTCTTTCATGAGAGAGAATTAGCGATGAAATTAAGATTCTTTGAATGTCAGCGGTCAATGTGGGTAGGAATGGACAAAAAATATGTTTATTGCTGGTTAACAACAGTATCACCTTAAGTCTGACCACTGTAATAGAGTCTTGTTGATCCATTAAGATGGAAACTATGGGCAAAGCAGGAAAAGCACTAAAGCAAGTTTTAGACTATTACAACATTACCCAAAGCAAACTGGCAAGGGGTTTAGGTGTTGAGGTTTCTATTGTCTTTTGTTGGTACTATGAAAAAATTGATCCCACTGCTGAAAATGTAGCTGAAATTGTTACGGTATTAAATAATATTAGTAAATCAGCTGCTAATGATTTTATTCAAGGATATTTGGGAGATTTAATAGCTGATAAGAGTATAGGTTTTATCCAAAATTTACCGTTATCAGATAAAGTAGACGTTACCCTTCTAGCCCAAATCTTTAATAACACAACTAACTCTTATAAATATCTTTATTTTTTATCATTGCTAGACATTGTTAAAAGAAGAAATTTTGATACATTATCACCAATTATTTTTCAAGAAATTATTGTTGAAATGTTAGCTAATGCTTGGTATTCCCATAAATATTTTAACCTATCTTTTGGAAGACAAGACCATATTGCCAATAAACTAGATAGTTTAGAACTACAAATTACAGAACCAATTCTACAATTTAAAGATGTAGATAAAAAACTTTTGCGAACAACTATTAATAGCCAAAAAATTGATGACATTGTAATCTTCATTAGTCGTTATGTTCCTTATCGTTTAATTCGTCCTTTTTTCAATCAAGAAACAAAAGGATTTAAAGATTATGATGTGAACCCAAGGATTATTAATTTATCAAAAAACCATTTTGATAGTAAAAAGCCTTTATATTGCTTTAACGCTGAAGAGCAAAAAAATTGTAATGCTATTATTTTGCATCCTGACTGGATAACATATTTAGAGGAAAATTATCAAATAGTTAGAGGGTGGGTATTTTGGGAATGGTTAAATTATATGCAGGAAAGAAATCCAAATATTCCTAATGTGGTAAATAAGTTATTTATGCCCCAACAGAGAGATTCTTTAGTAAATCAAACTAAGTATTGGAAAACTATTTTAGAAAATAAAAATATTGAGTGTATTTACTCTAAAGTTAAATTAGATAAAAATAATATTTCACTAGATCATTATTTGCCTTGGTCATTTGTTGCACATGATCAATTATGGAATTTAATCCCTACTACACAATCTGTTAATTCTTCTAAATCTAATAATTTACCATCTCAACAATATTTTCCTGAGTTTATTAAGTTACAACATTTGGGTTTAAGTATTTCTTATAAAAATATCGCTAGAAATCAATGGTTAAAATATACTGAAACATTTGTATCTGAATTGAAAGTTAGCCAATCAGATGATTTACTAAATTTAGAAATTTTAACTAATGCTTATGAAACAATTCTTCAACCTCTAATTTCTTTAGCTACTATTCATGGGTTTAGTGCTAATTGGATTTATAGTTAAAAAATTAGCCAATTTTCTCACTATGTCCTTTGGTAAAATTCCTATTAATTTTGAAGCCTGGGGTATTACCTATCTTACTATTTCTGGACATAAATTTTATGCTCCCAAAGGAGTTGGTGCATTAAATGAGTTTTTTTATGAGAGAAAATTACCATAGTAAATTTACTCAGCACAATTAACAATTAAGTGTGTCAAGGCATCTATTAAGCGATCGCTTTTCATTGGTATGATGTCCTTGCCATGCATAATCTCTTGAGTAATTACAAAATGCACTAAAGAGCCAATTAAAATTCTGGCTGTAGCCTCTGGGTCAGGTATCTTTAATTCAGGGTGAGCAGCTAAATATTTACTGATAGTCTCGATGGATGGTTTAGCAATGCTGTGAACAAAAACCTGGGCTAACTCAGGGAAACGTGCTGATTCTCCCATCAACAGGCGCTCAAATGACTGGTATTCCTGATCGTTAATCATCTGTTCCAGTGCTGTTGCTGCTAATCGCCGCAGTACAATATAGGGTTCTCCTGTGAGAGGTTCTGTCCCTAAGATGGAGTGAAACCGCTTTCTTGCTAGTTTCTCAATTAATGCTTTGAATAATCCTTGTTTATCTTGAAAGTGGCTATATACTGTGGCCTTGGAAACTCCAGCCGCTTCTGCTACTCGATCCATACTGGTGGAAGCATAGCCATGAGCTAAAAATTCTTGCATGGCCCCTTGGAGAATTTGTGCGATTTTGTCTGCTGAATGTGAGCGGTCAATTTCCCCAATTTTTGGGCGTGCCATATTCAAGTAACCCTTATTTTATCAAACTTTGAGCATTGGTGATTCTTGACTATTTGATCCTGATTTTTTGCTGGTGGGGAAGCACCACTCAAGAATCTCTTGACTAAACTAGTCGGTTTAGTATAATTCTATTATAGAACTATACAGTTTAGTTTTGTATACCATATAGCATTTTGCTGTCCATGTAAAAGTGGTATCTGAATAATCTACCCAGGGAAATTTACAGTTGATCAGAAAAGTGGAGAACAGGAAAGAATTAATTGACACTGGAGATTGGTATCCATAGGTGTGGAAACAATCTTTGATTATGTCCAAAATTCAGGGACAGCATGATTTTTTTTCCTGTGCTGAGTGATAAAAGAGAGTTAAGCGGAACATTTACCAAAATTTGATTTTTTTCTGATTTGAATCAGCTTATTTGGAATTGCTTCAAAGGTATGCTATTGTGCAGAACTCAAAGCTAGATGGATCAATATCTTCCCAATCTATTTTACGTCCACCGTTTTTTATAGCTATGGTTGTATCTTTAACTGTGATTGGTAGTAGTGTTTATACAGCATTAAAATTTCAGGATAGAGTAAACCAAAGGTCACCAGAATCAGCAACAGTACTACCTGAGCCAAAAACAGTCACAGCCCTAGGACGTATTGAACCAAGAGGAAAAGTGATTAAACTCTCTGCTACCACTTCCCCTGAAGGAAGTCGGGTAAGGGAAATTTTAGTACAGGAGGGGGATAGAATCACAGCTGGGCAGGTAATAGCGATTTTAGACAGCCGAGATAGCCTGTTAGCAGCTTTGAAAGAGGCTGAAGAACAAGTGAAAGTGGAGTTGGCAAAGTTAAACCGCATTAAAGCCGGTGCTCAACCTGGAGAAATATCAGCACAAAAAGCCACAATTGCTCGATTGCAAGCAAAAGGCCAAGGTGATATTGCTGCTCAAAAAATTATGGTGGCTCGATTACAAGCCGAAGTGCGTAACGCTGAGGTGGAAAATCAACGATATGAAGAACTATATCAAGAGGGAGCAATATCAGCGTCCCAAAGAGACAGCAAAGGCTTAAGATTAGAAACAGCCGAAAAAAATTTGCAAGAAGCACAAACACAGTTGATTCACATTGAATTAACCAGCCAGGAACAAATTAAAGCAGCTCTAGCAACACTGGATCAAATTGCTGAGGTACCAAAGGTTGATATAGCAGCAGCTGAGGCAGAAGTGAGTCGTGCTATAGCAGCCATGAAACGGGCACAAGTCAATGTCCAACAAGCTTACGTGCGATCGCCTCAAGGTGGTCAAATCTTCGAGATCCACTCCCGCCCAGGAGAATTAATTTCTAGTAATGGTATTGCTGATATTGGCGAAACCACTGAAATGTATGTTGTTGCTGAAGTTTACGAAAGCGATATTGGCAAAGTTCATCCAGGGCAGAAAGTGCAGGTATTTGGTGATTTTCTGCCCATTGAATTGCAAGGAACCGTGGATCGTAAAAGCTTGCAAGTGCAACGGCAAAATGTAATTAACACTGACCCCGCCAGCAATATTGACAACAGAGTGGTGGAAGTTTATATCCGACTAGATCAAACTTCCAGTCAAAAAGCTGCCAACTTAACCAATATGCAAGTTAAGGCAGTAATTCAATTATCTAATTTTTAATTTGTCATTGGTAATTGGCAATTAAGAACATTCACATCCCTACTCAGCACACATCACTTCATATGATCGGACTAATTAAACAACTCCGGCGGCGTACACCTCTTGGATGGTTGCAACTCAGTCACGAAAAAAGCCGTTTGCTGGTGGCGTTGTCAGGTATTGCCTTTGCGGATGTTTTAATGTTTATGCAAATGGGCTTTCAAACTGCATTGTATGACAGCAACACCAGACTACATCGCAGTTTGCAAGCAGACATTGTTTTAACTAGTCCCCAAGCTCGTAGTTTGCAAAATATGCCTCCATTTTCCCGGCGGCGGCTTTATCAAGCAATGGATATTCCCGGAGTGCATTCAGCGGAAGCAATGTATGTCAATAACATTATTTGGAAAAATCCCCAAACACGCCGTCAAACATCCGTACAAGTTATTGGTTTTAATCCAGATAAACCGGCTTTTGATTTACCCGATGTCAATGAACAATTAGAGTCAATCAAGCTACCGAGTACTGTTTTGTTTGACCGTAGTGCTAGGGGAGATTACCAAAAAGCTATTGCTCAAATTGACCAAGGTAAAAAACTGACTACGGAAATAGAAGGGCACACAATTACCATTAGTGGTTTGTTTACCGTGGGTGCTTCTTTTGGTTCTGATGGTAGCTTAATGACTAGCGATCAAAACTTTTTACGGTTATTTTCCACACGGCCCTCCAGCAGTATTAGCTTAGGTTTAATACAGGTAAAACCAGGTTATGACCCGAAAAAGGTAGCATTAGATTTGCAAGCCTACCTCAGAGATGATGTGAAGGTCATGACCCACGGGGAATTTATTGAGTTTGAGAATGACTTTTGGAGAACAAACTCTCCCATTGGGTTTATCTTTAGCCTGGGGGTTTCAATGGGGTTTGCAGTGGGGGTAATTCTCGTTTATCAAGTGCTTTCCACTGATGTCAATGCCCATGTAAAAGAATACGCTACTTTTAAAGCTTTGGGATATCGTAATTCCTACTTGCTAAGTGTAGTGTTTGAAGAAGCTTTAATTTTAGCAGCATTAGGCTTTATTCCCGGAGTAGCAGTATCCTTGGGACTTTACCAAATCACCCGCACCGCCACAAATTTGCCCATGTATATGACAGTCATCCGGGGATTCCATGTACTAATTTTAACTATCATTATGTGTTCAATTTCCGGGGCCATCGCCACGCGTAAATTACGATGTGCTGACCCGGCTGATATGTTTTAGAGGGTCAATAACTCCCCATTGCCACATTCAACTATAAAAGCTTAAGTTTGAAATTGCTATGCTTCCAGTCATTTCCATCCATAATCTCAACCATTACTTTGGACAAGGTTCATTGCGTAAGCAAGTTTTATTTGACATCAATTTGGAAATTCAATGTGGTGAAATTATTATTTTGACGGGGCCTTCTGGTTCAGGAAAAACCACTTTACTAACTTTGGTGGGTGGACTGAGATCCCCCCAGTTTGGTAGTTTGCAGGTTTTGAACAGAGAACTTTGCGGTGCTAGTGCAGAACAATTAGTCCAGGGGCGACAGCATAACGGTTATATTTTCCAAGGACACAATTTGCATGGTAGTTTGACAGCCCTCCAGAATGTGATAATGGGTTTAGAATTGCACCAGCACATTGCCTTGGGGGAGATGCAGAGGCGTTCGTCCCTTATGCTAGAGCAAGTGGGCCTAGGGAATCATCTTCATTATTATCCTGATAAGTTGTCCGGTGGACAAAAGCAGCGAGTGGCCATCGCCAGAGCTTTAGTTAGTCACCCCCCACTTGTGTTAGCAGATGAACCTACTGCGGCTCTTGATAGTCAATCAGGTCGAGATGTGGTGAACTTGATGCAAAAACTTGCCAAAGAACAAGGTTGTACAATCTTAATGGTTACCCATGACAATCGCATTCTAGACATTGCTGACCGTATTGTTCACATGGAAGATGGCAAATTACTGTCCACAGTCCCCACAGCTAGAAGGCGGGGAATTCTTCAAGAGTCCACATATGTGGGTCTAGGTTTCCTATGTACTTAATTTGTTTGACTTGGCTATTTTATTTGGTGCTGTGAGATAATTGTTGTTTTCTTGAGGGGATACCACATTTGGTATTTCTTCAAATTACTCAGTACCATGTACTGTTAAAAAAACCTCTGTACCTGGGGAATAAAACTAAGAAATTGTGTTGTAGCTTTATGACCATGGATAATAATACCAAATCATCACAGAAAAGATTGCTTGATTTTAACTTCACAAGCTGGAAATTGAAACGTTATATTAAACATCTTTTTATCGGCATATTTGCATCTGTCCTTATAATTATCTTGGCTTTGCCTGTAAACGCGTTACAAGCAGAGGTAACCCCCAGTAATCCTCAACTGGGGGATACTTTATCTGTGGTGATTAACGTTAATAATCCCGACAATAATAGTAATCCCATGGTGTTTGTAGGTGAAGATTCTTATCCGGTATTTGCCATGGCTCCCAATAAATATCGGGCTTTAATTCCTACAACTCCCTTAAATAAACCCGGAACTATGGCAATTAAAGTTTCCGTCCCTGGTCAGGTGCGAAATTTGGCAGTCAATTTGCGTAATCGTAGTTTTCCCACACAACGAATTAATTTGCCACCCCGCAGCGCTGGGGTGAAAGCCACACAACATGAACTCCAGCGGGTGGCAGCTTTTAAACAACTGCAAACAGCGCAAAAGTATTGGAACGGCCCATTCCTCCAACCCAACAAAGGGTCAATTACTACAATTTATGGTGTACGTCGCTACTACAATGGCAAATTTGCCAATGATTACTACCATCGTGGCGTTGACTACGCTAGTCCTCAGGGTTCACCCGTGGTTGCTCCAGCTGCTGGAACAGTGGCTTTGGTGGGTACGGTATCTGAAGGCTTTCGAGTTCACGGTAACACCGTTGGCATTGACCACGGTCAAGGAGTAACTAGTATTTTATTACACCTCAATACCATTAAAGTTAAAGAAGGTGATTTCGTTAAACCTAATCAATTAATTGGCACAGTGGGTTCAACAGGTGCTTCCACAGGCCCCCATTTACACTGGGGTCTATATGTCAATGGTCAATCTGTTGATCCAGTGCCCTGGAGGTTTGATGGCGTTGATTAATAAACTCAAAAGTCAAGATTTATGAGGGTTATGAGTTGAGGGGCTTAGACCCTGGTTTTTTAATCCACTGGATTAAAAAACCGAGGTTGTCTACAGTCAAAATCAATTGCGTACTGATACAATCGTGCCAATATTTACCTGTTTATATAACAAGCGCACATCATCATTACGCATTCTTAAGCAGCCATGAGAGATTGCAGATCCTAACAAATGTGTGTCTGGCGTACCATGAAAGCCAATGGCATTTCGTCCATCTGACCAAAAACCAATCCATCGGGATCCTAAAGGACTATTAACTCCCGACGGAAATATTTCCCCAGTGATAGGGTGCTCCCAAATGGGATATTCTTCCATGTCCGTTACCCGGAAAGAACCTGTGGGGGTTTCCCAACCTTTTTTACCTACAGCAATGGGGTAACTAGCTATGACTTCACCTCTTTTGTAAACATAGGTACGGCGCTGGCTTAAATTCACCACCACTTCGGTTTGAGATGATTTTTGTGAAGATAAAGCCTGGGAATTCTTCCTTGCTGCGGAAAACAGCGATCGCATCTTTGAGGATAACTCTGTGAGGTCTCTTGATTTCTGGCTGACTGCAACCGACTGATGGGGTACAAAACTCCTCTGGAAAGCTCGCTCCTGACTAGGCTGATCACCAGGTGTAGACGCGCCACGGGCAATGTCCAGTGGGCTTCCTGGGGCGGAAGCTGGTGGTTCAAACTGCCCTTGAGTAATGGTCATGCGCCAATGGACAGCTAGTGATAAGATGGCTGTGCCAAAGCAGAGAAACATGACTATACGCGCTACAGATTCATTTCTTACCATTGCCATCGCTTATTTTTTATCCCTGACAAATCCGGTGGACTAGTTGGTTCATAAGTACATTCCAAATTATCAGTAATTTATAGTTAGTTATCTGTTCTCTTATAACTGTGCCCATGGTGTTGAGGAAACTAACACTATGTGAAAAATTTTATCCACAGGAACACTTATGATGCCACAATTCATCATTAATCGTGTGGGTGAAAGAAAAATCATGTTTGAAAAATTATTCCTAGCAGTCACAATTACATTCTCCTTGAATTTCTTTCTTCAAGTCCGGGTGATTAATGCACATCATGATGGTATTCATAGTCCACAACACACAGAAATATCAACAAAAACTATGGTTAAAACACCGGAAAAATAACTTTTTTTGTGGTTACATCCATCCATATTAACAAAAGTGAAATTTTAGGGACTCTTGAAAAGACCCCTAGGAATCTAGAAAACTATGTTATGGGGTTTCTCAAAGAGCAAAGAAATTGATTATTTAAAACATAAAGCTTAAAAATTCGCGGTTTTGTCTGTCAGAAGACTGAGATTTTGGCCATGAAACCGCAAATATAGTCTTAGCCATGGAGTTGATCACAAAATCATGGACGCATATTTACCGATTTTTGTCAAATGTATATGGTCAGATAGTGTTAGTTGCCAAATTATCAGTAAAATTACCATAATTTTCAAAATGCAAAACAATTGCACAAAATGGGGCTATGGTATGATAAACATTGAAAACAAGCTTTTGGTTTAGCTATTAATGTTTCTCACTTTATATACTGTCATGTACCAGTCACGAATCCGTCCCTGGGGAAGGAACATTGCAGCCATTAGCTTGTCTAATAGGTAGGGATGATTTAAAGTTCAGTACGATCTATGAGCCAATCGATTACTGTATCCTGGTCAACTGTTGATGCAAGATACCATGAAGCATCGGTGCAAGTTGAAAAACTCTCTAATCACGATTTAATTTTACGCTGTCAAGTGGGACTGCGTCCTGATCGTGCTGCGTTTGCAGAACTGTTGCGCCGCTATCAAAGTCAAGTTGATCGAGTCTTATACCACCTGGCTCCGGATTGGCCTGATAGAGCTGATTTAGCTCAAGAGGTGTGGATTCGAGTGTATCGTAACGTTAACCGATTACAAGAGCCAGGGAAGTTTCGTGGTTGGTTAAGCCGCATTACTACCAACTTGTTTTACGACGAGTTGCGTAAACGAAAGCGGGTAGCTACTCCTTTATCACTAGATGCTCCCCGCACCCTGGAAGACGGGGAAATGGATTGGGAAATCCCTGGAGATACTCCTGGACCCGAGGAGGAATTGACAACTAGGGAATTTTACGACCAACTGCGAGAAGCAATTGCGGACTTACCAGAAGTGTTTCGCACTACCATTGTCCTGAGAGAAATCGAAGGTATGGCCTACGAAGAAATTGCTGAAATTACTGGTGTTTCTTTGGGAACGGTGAAATCCAGAATCGCCAGGGCTAGATCCAGATTGCAAACTCAGTTGCAAAGTTATCTGGATGCTTAATAGCAAAATTTAAACATAGGTAAAGAATTGTGATGTTAGTTTAGAGTCCTGGTTTCATTAGGAGTGAATTCAATCAACTTATCAGGATTTTCCACTGACTTTACCCGCATATGAATTGGTCATAATGCTATAATGAATACTAATTCTCCATTTAATGACTGTTCCCCCAGGCTAAATCCACAAGATTTGTCAAAAGGGACAGGCCAGCATACCAATGAATCGACGGGTGCTATGGATATAGTGAAGCGCGATCGCTTCGAGTTATTAAGTGCTTACCTTGACGGAGAGGTAACAGCTGCTGAAAGCAGGGAAGTAGAAAAGTGGCTGGAAAACGATGCCTCAGTTCAACGCCTGTACAGCAGACTGATAAATTTGCGACGACGGTTGCAGACTTTCCCAGTACCAGTAGATGAACAAAGCCCAGAAGTAACAGCCCAGGAAGTACTAAAGCTTGACCGTCACCGTACCCTCTCAACTTGGGTATTTAGAGGAGTTGCTGTGGCAACTTGTGTCGTCGGTGCTATATTTGGTTTGCTATCAGGTAATGAATTCAAGACACCGCAACTGGCACAACAACCAGTGAAGTCTACACCAGATACAAACAAATCCGTAGTTTCAACTTCTCCCCTGATGGTGGCGTTGAATAACCCAGTGATAGAAATTCCCAAGGCCGCAATAGCACATCCGGGAGACTCTGTTCATTTCCAGCAGCCTCAACCAGGGGAAATTGAACCAAACATCAATTAATTTAATTGCCATTTTACAGAGCGGGTTCATTACTTTGTGGGGTAGAACATCCTCAAGGGTGAACTCACTCTCAACTTGTCTAACTATGACAGAATGTCTTTTGACTTCAATTGATGATGGAAGCAAAAATATCACTTAGTGACTTTTACTCAACGTAATAACACCAAGTGAACAAGTATTTTTTTTTCCTACCAGCTGCTTTACCAACTTTATTAACAGCTTTTCCTGCTTTAGCCACTGACACAGGACAGACCAATTCAACTATTTTTAACTTGAGTGAAATTGAGTTACCTATGACCAATGCTCAATTATTAACTCAACAATCCATACCCATTGAAGTTAACCCGGAAACTCAGACAGAAACAGAATCAATTTCCAACAAAGATACAGATATTCTCATAGAAGTAATTGGCGAAAAATACTCTTTGCCTGAATCTACCCCTGTTCACGTAATTCATCAAGAAGAAATTCAAAAACAGGGTGCTACCAGTGTAGCGGACGTATTAAAAAGAATGCCTGGTTTCGCCATTAACGATGTGGGACACGGTGCTGATATTCACACAGGTACATATTATCGGGGTGCTTCTATTAATCAGTCTGTATTTCTAATTAATGGTAGACCAATTAATAATAATGTCAACACCTATCATGGTGTAACTGACTTAAACAGCATTCCTGTGGAGGCCATTGAAAGAGTAGAACTATATAGTGGTGTCACTTCCGCTTTGTATGGTTCATCAGCCTTTGGTGGTGTGGTGAATATCATCACTAAAGAAGGTTATGGTCAAGAAAGATTCACCGGTAGTGTGGAAGTTGGCTCATTAAATTTAAATAATCAACAGATGAGTTATGGTGGATCACTTGGGGATGCTCAGTATAACTTCAGCTTTGAAAGGTACTTTATAGATAATCGTTATCCCGTTCCCCTTGGCGCAGCCAATCGTGACCCTCAAGGATTTTTATCCAATGCAGATACAGCCACCAGTACTTACTTTGGCAAAATTACTTTGGATTTAGACACTGAAAATTCTTTAAATTTAGATGTCAAAACACTGAGCAGTCGTCGCGGCTTAGTTTATTTCGGGTTTCCCTTGCAAAGAGATAGACTAGATCATGATGGCTTGAATGTGGGTTTATCTTGGAAAACTCAATGGGGTCAAGGAAAAGGTTCTAATGTCACAACCACACTTGGTTATAATAGGGATTATTTTAGTACTTATGGCCCCACAGTATTTGCTGGACAAGAATTTGACCGTTCAGGTGTTTTAGACACACAACAACTCACCGCTAGAGTTGACCATACATGGCAATTAACACCCAGCCATCAATTTCGCTGGGGATTAGATTTAAAAAACACTAACTTAAACGGTGATACTTTCAGCACCAGACCAGATAGAATTGCCCAGAACGAGACTGAAAAGAGAAATGTCTTAAATACAGCATTATTTGCCGTTAATACTGTAAACATTAGTGATAACTTCCAGATAGACCTAGGGCTAAGACAAAGCTTTGATGGCCAATTTGGTAATTACCTCAATCCCAGTGGGGGCTTTCGTTATACCTTTACACCCACAGTAGCAATTAGGGGAAGTTGGGCTGGGGGACAGCGTAATCCCGATTTAGACCAATTATATCTGTATGATACAGTTCATGGTTGGCAACCTAATGCAGATTTAATCCCGGAAACAGGTTCATCTTGGACTGCTGGAGTGGATGTGAAACTGACAAATGATTTCATGGGACAGTTGACCTACTTTGGCAGTAGTTTAGATAATCGTTTGGGAATTATCAATGGTAAATGGGAAAATATTGGGTTAGTAAATACTCATGGTTTAGAGACAGCATTAAGATTACAAATTGCTAATAACTGGTCAAGTTTTCTTAACTATACTTACACAGATGCTCAAATTAAAACAGGGGCAGAAAAAGGTTTACAGTTAGGTTTTATCCCTTATTCTGTGGCCCAAGCTGGTATAGGTTATGAAAATTCAGGCTGGCAAGCTAATTTGTATGTTACTTATAACAGTGGTACTCGCCGAGCTTTTTTTAATGAACCTGGTAAAACCAACAGAGATTTTGTACCTTCTTTCTGGAATTTAGATTTAAGTGGTCGAATTCCTTTAACATCTCATGTGGGACTGACAGTTTATGTAGAAAATTTACTTGGTGAGCAGTATGAACGAGTTAATCGTATCTACAGTCCTGGGTTGACTTTGCGTGTGGGTTTAACTTCAAATCTTTGACTTCTCCCCCGGGTAAAGCTGTGTCGCCACTGGGGGTGAACTCACAGAGGTAGGGACTCATAATGACGACAATGTAAAAAACCCACCCTTGGGATCTGGGAAAGGGTTTTTTCTTCAACTTTTTGCTGGTTTAAATCCAAGGGATGAAGTGAAGTTTGAAGTATCTCAATATCTCAATTACACAGCACTTTTCAAGTAAATAAAGTACAAACCTTAATATCATAAATCTTGTGGCCTTGGTATCTTCCCGGCCCTTCTCTACGTACTTAGATAAAATGCGCTGCATTGATATTTTTCTTCCTTCTGGTTTCCTTCAACTAAGATCACCAAAAGTGGGCAAGAACTGTGCTTGTTCATTAACTCAACACTGTGGTGGGTATTAATGCATCGTTCTCTAGTTTTCCTATACCCAGGAAGCAAGCTTCTTGATTGTAAACTCTGGTTATACCAGAAAAATCTACAGTTAGAGGTATTTTTTGCCCATGACACCACTTTTGAGCAGGTATGGCTGGTAATGTTACAGATGGTAAATGCTGCAAAGCCACATCAGGAACACTAGGTTGAAATGTCCCTGCTTGCAATTGTGTTTCTAGGTCAGTTAAAGTCAAACTATCTATAAGCTGGAAACCACCACTTTCCGTGCGGATTAAAGCCGCGAGGGTACCACCAGTTTCTAACATTGCCCCTAGGTCACGGGCGATGGCTCTAATATATGTACCACCACCACAGACAATGGCAATATCCAATTCTGGAAAATCTCCTTCTCGCCAATGTAAGATTTCTGTGTGAAAAATTTCTACCTTCCGTTGAGGAACTTCCACGGTTTCCCCTTGACGTGCTAGGTCATACAGACGTTTTCCATCTATTTGAATGGCGCTGTAAATTGGTGGTACTTGTGTAATCTTACCTTGAAATTGTGCCAATGCAGTGGTTACGTCTGGAAAATTCAATGCGGGACAAGGTTGAGAATTAATAATTTCACCTTGCAAATCGTCAGTTGTGGTTTGGACACCAAAGCGAATAGTAGCTTGGTAAGCTTTATGGTCTGGCAAATATTGTAACAATCTTGTGGCTCTACCAAGTGCCATTGGTAAAACTCCCGTGGCCGCTGGATCTAAGGTTCCTCCGTGTCCCACACGTTTAAGATGCAGGAGCTTTCGCACCCGCGCCACGCAGTCGTGAGATGTCCAGTCAAAGGGTTTGTTTAAATTAAGAAAACCTTGCACTGTAAATTTAATTATTGTAGCAGATAATTAAGCCAGCCAGCGGCGGTGAGTAGCTTACCTGATATTAATTCAGTTTCCCCAGGGATTGGAGGAAACTCAAGGCTATAGATTCACGGGAAATATTCTTGACATAAGCTGCATTCAGATAGGGGAGGTATTGTGGCTTGTTAGCAACATAAGTTTGGAAGAAAGGTAAACTTAAAACATTCATGTAGTGACGTGCTTGGCAAGCATCGCCAACTAAATCTTCGGGTAATGATACTTGCTCACTTCCTGGCTTTCCATTACCAATGATAGAAAAGTGAGTTCCACCTACAAGCATCACCAGATATTTTTGGGAGTTAGTCAACCAAGAAAAGGGTTCAATTTGCTCATACAACGCCGGCGCAACAGTATCATCGCTACCACCGATAATCATGACAGGAGTTTTGATTTGGCTTAAACCAGCTTTACCAAAAATAGAGCTAGTGATGGGGTTCACTGCGATGGCTGCTTTTATGCGGTGATCCTGCAAGTTGTAGTCTTGATTAAAGTTCTTATTCAAGGCTAAAGCACTGCATTGGAATAATAAAGACATATTCCAGGATTTTTCCAGGGTCTCTGGTGTGCAGTCTTGTGCTAATTGCTGAAAGTTAATTTTAGCCCCAGCTAAAGCTAAGGCTGTGTACCCTCCTAAAGATTGACCAAAGATTCCCACTTGTTGCAGATTCAATGGATTTTGAAAGGGTAAATCAGAGGGGTTAATGTTTTCCAGTTGATTTAAAATATAGGTCACATCTAGGGGTTGGTCTTTAAATTCATCTGGTTCTATAAGTTCACTGGGGTGTTTGTGCAATGATGCTTGCAATTGTTGAGGACCACTACCGGGATGATTAGGAACAACTACTGCTAATCCGTGGGAAGCTAGATGTGTAGCTAAATATTCAAAGTTACTGCTGTCTGTACCCAAACCATGGGAAATGACGATTACAGGAGCAGGATTGTGGACATTGGGTATGTAAACATCGGTCAATAAAAGCCGATGGCGTTTTGAGTCAAAAAATCTCAGTGTGTGTTTTTGTGGATGAAACTGTCCTTGGTTACCTAAATCTGCTAGTTTTAAGAAGTCTAGGGGTTTTGGTGTGCTAGCAGCCTCGATATTAGACTGTTGTATCACCGTTGCCATGGCCTGTTGAGTGTGACTAATTACTTTTTGTAGTTCCCTAGCTATGGTAAAGCTACGCTTTAAATCAATATGGATACTGCTATGGGGATATTTGCGTAACAGATTTAATAATGTTAAACCTCCCGGTTCAGCAGCGGCGGAAATAAATGCTGACCTTAAAGGGTAAAGTCCTCCTTGTCCTTGACTAGATTCTGGTTGTATTACTTGAGCCAAACGTTGTAGCAGAAATTCCCCTTGAGGTGTGTAGAGAAATTGAGACACCACAGTTGGGCTTACTTTCACAGGTGTCTGTAAAATTGCAAGCAATTGTTGCAGCTGCTTTCCTGGAAGATATTGTTGATAAAGTGCTAATTCATTAGCAACTACACCATTTTCAGCATATTTCTCCAAAGCTGTAACTGAAATGGAGGTTTCTAGGGCAGAAAAAGTCGAATAAATTCGCTCTGCTACAATGGTAGAAGCATTAATTACCAATGTTGGTAGCAGTATTGCTATAACCAGCAAGAGCGAATTTCTTTTCAGGTTGCTTGTCCAATTATCAAACAAACTATTCATCGCTCAACTGTTTCGGTGATGTTGTTTCACTAGGGGTTGGCTTTGGTAGTTATTTAGACACCCTGGACAATTAAATTAATAAGGTCTGGGTTGACTGTTCACTGGTGACTGTTGACTGTCCCCCACTTGTAGATTCCCAAATTGCGCTCTCACTGGAGGATAACAAATAAAAATTCCTTTTACTTCCGTATTTAAATGTAAGTTTCAATAAAATTAATCGGTTTTTCCAAGGGGATTACTGTGGTAAAGTTCAAATATCATCCCATAGTTAGGTTAAGAGGGAAACAAGAAATCCACTGCATTTATTCATAAGTACAGAAATAAAATGCTGTGGAAATAGTACCTTATGTCTTGTTAATTTGCTAACATTTGCAACAACAGGGCTTCACTCAACTGAGTAATTCCCAAAGCTTCGGCCTTTGCTAACTTGGAACCAGCATCTTCCCCCACCAGTAAATAATCAGTTTTTTTACTGACAGAATTAGTGACTTTACCCCCGGCATTTTCAATTAACTTCTTGGCTTCATCCCGTGATAACGTTGGTAAAGTGCCCGTAACGACAAAAGTTTTTCCAGTTAAGTTTTGATTACCTGTGCTAACTGTTGTTCTTGGTTCTGTGACAGCTAATTGTAGTTCTGCATTTTTTAAACGTTCAATTAACAGTTGATTAGCACCGATGCGGAACCACTGATATACAGATTGAGCAATTTCTGCACCAATACCGTAAATACCTGCAATGTCTGATTGCTTGGCTGCGGCTAACTGTTGGACGGTGGGATATTTCTGGGTTAACAATTCGGCATTAACATTGCCAACGTGACGAATACCTAAACCATACAACACTCTAGACCAAGGTTGGTTTTTTGATTGCGCCACCGCATCTATTAATTTTTGTGCTGATTTTTGTCCCATCCTTTCCAATCCACATAATTCTTCCACAGTCAAGTCATATAAATCAGCAACAGAATACACCAAACCTCTATCTACAAGTTGATGTACCAACTTTTCCCCCATTCCTTTAATATCTAAAGCATCCCGACTCACCCAATGTTCAATTTCTCCCTTGAGAATAGCCGGACAGGAAGCATTAACGCAGCGAGTCACCGCCTCACCGGATTCTCGCACTACCGGTTGGGCACACACTGGGCAATTGGTAGGCATTTCAAAAGGTTGAGTATCATCTGGACGCAGTTCTTTTAATACCCGTACAACTTCCGGGATAATTTCCCCAGCTTTACGAACAATTACTGTATCACCAATGCGGATATCTAATTGCACAATGCGATCGCTATTATGTAAAGTAGCCCGGGAAACTGTTGTTCCTGCTAATTGTACTGGACGCATTTCTGCCAAAGGAGTTAAAGCCCCAGTTCTTCCCACGTTTACGGAAATATTTTCCACCCGTGTGGGCGCTTCCTCCGCCGGGTATTTCAAGGCCACCGCCCATCGGGGGAACTTTTGGGTAAAACCCAGCTGTTCTTGCAACTTAAAGTAATTTAACTTCACCACTACTCCATCAGTCATGTAGGGTAAATTCAGCCGTTGTGTATCCCAATATTGATAATATTCTGCTACTTCTGCCATTGAGCGACAAAGTTTGTGATTAGGGTCAACAGAAAAACCCATTTTTGCCAATAATTCCAAAGCTTCCCATTGAGTATTAGCAATACTCGCGTCATCCATACCAGAAATATGCAATGTGTAAGCAAAAAAATCCAACCCCCGGCGAGCCACAACCCGGGAGTCCAATTGCCTCAGTGTACCAGCTGCGGCGTTCCGGGGATTAGCAAATAAATTTTCCCCAGCTTTTTGTCGTTCTATGTTAATTTGTTTAAACATTTCCAAAGGTAAAAACACCTCACCCCGTACTTCGACTTTTTGCAGGCTTTTTGAACCTGCAAAATTCAAACGCAAGGGAATTGAGCGAATTGTCCGCACATTTTGAGTAATGTCTTCCCCCACCACCCCATCGCCCCTAGTTACACCTCTAACCAATGAGCCATTTTCATAGGTCAAAGCCAAAGCGGAACCGTCTATTTTCAGTTCAGCAACATATTCCACCTGGTCTACCTTGGGTACTTGTCGCCGCCAACGCTGATCCCATGTTTGCAATTCATCAATATTAAAGGCATTCTCGAGACTGTATAGGGGGATATTATGCCGTACGGAAGTAAAATGTGTAGCTGGTTTCTCACCCACGCGCTGAGTAGGACTATCTAGCGTGATTAATTCTGAATACTTAGTTTCTAGTTCTTGTAATTCTCGATAAAGCTGGTCATAGACTGCATCTTCCATAATTGGTGCATCTAAAACATAATAAGCATAGCTAGCTTGTTGCAACAACTGGCGCAGTTCTTCTATACGCTTTATTTCCCACTGAATTTCCATCATTATACTTATTGCAAATTACCTAGCAAATAGACAGACTTTATTTTTCTACATTACTCCCTTAAATGCCGCTCCGGAATCTATCACCAGAACTAAAATTTATTATGGTAATAAACTTACTTTATATCCTGTCTAATTTTACTTGATTATTGGTTATATCAATACTGATAATCACATTTATAACTATTGAGTTTAGGAGTTATTATTGTTAATATACTTAGCTTTTAACTTCGCAAAATCCTTAGAAATTTACCTTTTGTTAACAACTTGAAAATTGATTTTTAAGATTTTTACTGTAGTTTCCCAGTTCAACTGTGTTCCACCTGACTTTGCATCAATCGTTGCACACTGACCAAAGCCCGATTTAACTCATAATTGCGCCTGTGGGGATTGTGCAAATACCCCTGCTGTTCCTCCTCAATCATCTCCACATCTTGAATTATTAAACCTTCAAGTAACTTTTGGGCTGTACCAAATAAGTTATTTTTAACAAATCGCCGAAACCACACAGGCAATTTGTGTAATCGCCAAAAGGAGTTTAATGATGTAAAATGAACTAAATAAGCTTTTGTTTGTGTTTGACTTACCGGACAAAATAAACAATAAATTTTAAAATCTTTCCCCAAACTAGAAACCCAATGGGGATAAATATAACTTACATCCAATGGTTCTGGGTGTAATTTTCTCAAATTAGGAAAAAACAGCTGGGATATAGACCAAATTTTATCTATTTTGTAATAACTTTGAGCTATATAATGAGCATCTACACGATGGTCATTTTCATGAATATCTTGTAAAGATGCTTCTGCCCAAGCTTGCAAATCTTGATGCAAATGTCCATGATACATATCCATCAAGTTTTCAATTAAATAAGAATAATGGGCATGGGCATTAATCACAGCAACTGAAGCAATATAATTGAGATGTTCCCATTCTGGTAAACCCAGAGGTTCTACACATGGTTCTCCATTGCCGGGAAACAACCAAATAAAACCATCTTGTTCTTTAACTGGGTAATGACGAATTTTACAAGTTGGTAACTTTTGATTTGCTGCTAAGTAAGGAACAGCCGCACACTCACCAGATGAATTGAAGCGCCAACCGTGATATGCACATTCTAACTCACTATCCACCACCCGCCCGTGACTCAGTTTAACCTGGCGATGGGGACAACGGTCTTCCAGGGCGTGAATTTTACCTGTATTGTCTCGATAAAGTGCGATGGCCTGGTGCCAAATTACCACACTTATCGGCTTATTGGTGACTTCACTACTAAGTGCAGCTACATACCAGTGATTTGGATTAATACCTAGCTGACGGACATCACAGGTTTGCACCTTAGAGAAGAAAGCAGACATATTATAGCATAGGCTGAAACTTTTAACATAATATACCATTTTCTGAAAAATGTAGGGTAATTTTAGGAAAAATAAAATGTCATATTTATTACAGTTACTGCCACAAGCAATTATTGTTCCGAGGTTATAGAGTATGTGTAGATGAAACAGTAACTAAATAAAGACAAAAATCTCTATGGCAAACTACCAAGAAACCCTAACAAGTGGTGAAATCAACTTAGACACGGTGACTATTAACCACATAGAAGTAATTGAAAATGTCATTGAATCTTTGGAACAAGACAATAGCGCCATGGTGAGCCACAGCCCAGAAGACGGTTATGTGTGGAAATTTAACTACGGGAGTGTGGAAGTTTTCATCCAACTCACAGGACAAAGTAATGACGATACCATAACAGTGTGGTCGTCGGTGCTAAACTTACCGGCTAAAGATGAACTCAATTTAATGCGACATCTTTTAAAAATGAACTGCACCGGTACCCTAGAAGCCCGTTTTGGTATTATTGAAAATCGTGTGGTGGTTATATCAACACGCAGTGTAGAAGACTTGTCTCCAGCTGAGGTTTCACGGTTAATTACCATTGTGGGTACCATCGCTGATGACAACGATGAAATTCTACAATCTCAGTTTGGTAATGGTTAAAACTATGATAATTCCCTTGAACTGATGAACTGATGCAAATTATCTCACTTCCACCCTTGTAAATATCAGTGTTGAACCCAATTAAAAATTTTGAAGGTGAGCAGGTTTGGCGACTGATTCCCTTGCTGGAAGCTTCTGGGGATGTGCAGATGGCCATTGACAAATGGTTGTTAGAACAGCACAAATCTGGACAGCACCCCCCCACTCTAAGATTTTACACTTGGTCGCCTCCTGCCATTTCTCTCGGCTATCACCAACGCCAATACCCCCCATTTTGGCAAAATTTAATCTGGAAAAGGAAAAAACTAGATTTAGTGCGTCGTCCCACCGGGGGTAGGGCGGTGCTGCATCAAGGTGATTTAACTTATGCTGTCATTACTTCGGGAATAACCGGTACCCGTTTCCAAGCATATGAAAAAATTTGTCAGTTTTTAATTCAAGGGTGGCGATCGCTCGGTGTTGAATTGAGTTACGGTACAGCTGGTCGGGGCTATATCCACAACCCTAACTGTTTTGGTACAGCTACAAGTGCAGATTTAGTATTATCAAATGGGTATAAGCTCATTGGTAGCGCCCAACTGCGAACCGGTGAAGTGATTTTGCAACATGGTTCCATCCGGTTACAGCCCGATGCTGAATTGTTTACTCAAGTGTTTGGTGAAGAATCTCTCCCCACCATGGAATTACCCGAAAATTTGAGTTTAGACAAAATTATTACAGCTTTAATCACCGCAGCTTGTGATTGTTTTGCCATAAAGAAAATAGAACCAAAACCCCTCTCCCCCGATGAATGGGCTAGGGTCTACACAGCAGTCCCTAGGTGTGGAAGTTTGAATAATGTTTTGTAAATTAACCATAAAATTGGCAAATTACTTTTTTCCATGACATTGGTACATTAGTTACAGGCGGCGAACCTAAACTATAATATCAATCCGCTGCCATAAATCCATAATTTTGTCAACTTCAACCTCATTGCTATTTTTAGGAAACCTATGAACCCTGCCCTCACTCAAATTGGCGCTCAGATGTCTAACTTAACCGGCGTAAGAGCAATTATGAAAGACATTATTGAAACATTACAAGCAGGGGTAGGGCAAGAATTCATGAATTTGAGCGCTGGTAACCCCTTGATTTTGCCAGAGGTAGAACAGTTGTGGCGACACTGCACAGCGGAATTGCTCGCTAGTTCAGAATATGGGGAAGTGGTTTGTCGTTACGGTTCTAGTCAAGGCTATGCACCGTTAATTGAAGCCCTGGCCAATGACTTTAATAAACGCTACGGTTTAAACTTGAAAAGTAGTAATATCCTCATTACACCCGGTAGCCAAAGCCTCTACTTCTACGCCGCCAATGCCTTCGGTGGTTTCACAAACAACGGCGAACTCAAAGAAATCGTTTTGCCCCTCAGCCCCGACTATACGGGTTATGGCGGTGTTTGTTTAGTGCCACAAGCCCTCAAAGCCTATAAACCAACTTTGGATATTGATGCAGCTGCTCACAGATTTAAATATCGTCCAGATTTCAGCCAACTATCAATTACAGAAAGCACAGGTTGTGTAATTTTTTCTCGTCCCTGTAACCCCACTGGCAATGTGCTTTCTGACGATGAAGTGAGAAAAATTGCTGCTTTGGCTACACCTTACAATGTACCTGTGCTCATCGATTCCGCCTATGCACCGCCTTTCCCAGCTTTGAACTTTACAGAAATGACACCAGTGTTTGGTGAGAATATCTTACACTGCATGAGTTTATCAAAAGTGGGACTACCCGGTGAACGCATTGGTGTGGCCATTGGTGATGAAAGCATGATCCAAGTGTTAGAGTGCTTTCAAACCAACTTGTGCATTCATCCATCCCGCTATGGACAAGCCATAGCCGCCATTGCCATTAACTCCGGTGCTTTAGCCCACATTGCCGCAGAAGTAATTCGTCCTTTCTACCAGCAAAAGTTTGCTGTACTAGAAAATACCTTAGATGCAGCAATGCCCAAGGATTTACCTTGGTTTCTCCATCGCGGTGAAGGAGCCATATTTGCTTGGTTATGGCTACAAGACCTACCTATTACTGACTGGGAACTTTACCAAAAACTTAAGCAAGTGGGTGTAATTGTTGTACCTGGTAGTACCTTCTTCCCTGGTTTGCGGGAGGAATGGCACCACAAGCACCAATGTTTACGTATTAGTTTGACCGGTACTGATGAGGAAATTGTCAAGGGTATGAAACGTTTAGCACAAGTGACAGAACAAGTTTATCAACAGGCTATTGTCACCGCGTAGTAATTCCCAATTGGCCACGCTAACCTAAGTACTGGGCCCTTCAATTCAAGGGTGCTTTAGTAGCTAAAATCATGGAAATGAACCGCAAAGGCGCAAAAAACCGTAACACAAAAACAGGTAACAAGGAAAAAACCGGGAAGAAAATTTCCCCAATTCCTAATTCCCAGAAACCAGCCAATCTTGATGATTGGTTAGAAATTGGTAAAATTGTTGCCCCCCAAGGTCTTTGTGGAGAGTTGCGGGTTTATCCCGAGTCAGATTTTCCCGAACGTTTTGAAGTCCCCGGAACACGTTGGTTATGGCATCCTGGTCACCAGGAACCACAACCAGTGGAGTTGTTGTCAGGACGTTATGTAGAAGGGAAAAATTTATGTGTAATTTCCTTAGCTGGGGTGGAAAATCGCAACCAGGCTGAGGCTTTACGCAATTATAAGTTGATGGTACCGGCAAGCCATCGCCCGGAATTGGGTGAGGATGAATATCACGTTGCTGATTTATTGGGAATGTTGGTGTTTATGCAGGAATCAGGGAAACTTGTGGGTACGGTTGTAGATGTGATTTCTGCCGGTAATGATTTGTTAGAAGTCAAGCTGCACGAAGAAAATGACATTGTTGAGGCAGAAAAATTACACTCCAAATCCCCAAAGCACCTTTTAATACCATTTGTCAAAGAAATTGCCCCGGTGGTAGATTTACAATGTCGTCGTATTGAAATTACTCCCCCCCCTGGGTTGCTAGAATTAGCCCATGGTTAATTCTGGGTTTTACCTACATCAAGGTTTATTACAGACTAAGTGTTGACGGTGGAGTGATGTAGCCAAAATGAAAAAGCCAAGTAATAAACAATATCAACATTCCACCGAAAAAAATGTCAAGTAAAAGTGAAAAAAGACCCCCAAGGAAAAACCAACATCCCAAGAATATGTGATTCAGTGAGAACTCTAAAAAAAAAGGACAGAAATAGCCCTAGCCTAAACACCGTGTCAACCTAAAAGCATTCACAGGTAATTTTCTACAGCAGTGTTGCAAATTTGCTGTGATGGTGTTAGTATTTTTTTGGCAGGGGAAAGCACAGGCGAAAACCCCCCACCTCCCGCCAAAACCTCAGAACCTTGACAAGTTAATAGTTTCAGACCTTTGACCATAATTCTAGAGTCTTCGGACAACCCCTGAAACAAGGTTTTAAACCTCCCCCGCCAAAATCGCCGGTGGGAATGGCTCTACAACTAACTTTTGGCGGTCGGTCTTTCAAATCAATGAAACCCGCTTGCGGGATTGAAACAACTCTTGCTACTTCAGATAAGTTAGTTGTTGACAGACTTTCAAATCAATGAAACCCGCTTGCGGGATTGAAACAGTTGAAGAGCCAAGGATAGTAGCTGAGTCTTTGATAAACTTTCAAATCAATGAAACCCGCTTGCGGGATTGAAACTTTCGTAACTTTCTGGCGAATATTTACTCCTTTCTTTTGCTTTCAAATCAATGAAACCCGCTTGCGGGATTGAAACCACGCTAGGGCTCCGGCGCGCGTCCGGGCTGTACCGCTTTCAAATCAATGAAACCCGCTTGCGGGATTGAAACAACCCGATAGAGGTAGACCCGGTAGAGGTAGAGGTACTTTCAAATCAATGAAACCCGCTTGCGGGATTGAAACATCGACTATTACCGGCTGCAACCCGGCAGAAACAACTTTCAAATCAATGAAACCCGCTTGCGGGATTGAAACTCAGTAATCTCCAGCAAGAATGAACTTGAGACCTTGTTAACTTTCAAATCAATGAAACCCGCTTGCGGGATTGAAACACAATTAGCTCTTTTTCTTTAGTTATCAAGGTATAACTTTCAAATCAATGAAACCCGCTTGCGGGATTGAAACCTTCTGTAACCACTACCCAGGGGTAGCAGTTGTCACCCGACTTTCAAATCAATGAAACCCGCTTGCGGGATTGAAACACAATCAATATGCCGCGAGCGTCTTTGTATGCAACCCGACTTTCAAATCAATGAAACCCGCTTGCGGGATTGAAACTTTACATAATCCTCGGGTAACTCGCCCTGGATAGTTCCACTTTCAAATCAATGAAACCCGCTTGCGGGATTGAAACACCTATTTATGTCTTCAAATGGCTTATCTTTATTACTTTCAAATCAATGAAACCCGCTTGCGGGATTGAAACTCATATCTTCCTAGCTGAAATACACAGAAGACTATAGCTTTCAAATCAATGAAACCCGCTTGCGGGATTGAAACAAACATTAGTAGGGACGTATTGCAATACGTCCCTACACAACTTTCAAATCAATGAAACCTGCTCGCGGGATTGAAACTAATCTTCCTCTGACCAACCCAGCCTCGCAGCCAATGGGCTTTCAAATCAATGAAACCCGCTCGCGGGATTGAAACTAGGGCCATATACTCAATAAAAAACCGCCCCAGGTGGGACTTTCAAATCAAAGAAACCCCCTCGCCGGATTGAAACTTCCTAACCTTATTAGTTCTTCCTCATCACTCATTACTCATCAAACAAACATCCCAACCTTATTACTTCTTACTCATAACTCCTTACTCATCAAAGAAACCCCCTCGCGGGATTGAAACAAACATTAGTAGGGACGTATTGCAATACGTCCCTACACAACTCTCAAATCAATGAAACCCCCTCGCGGGATTGAAACATAGTAGTCAACAAGCTAATACTTTTGTTGTTAGTGCTTT